>NZ_JDWE01000028.1:0-61678 GCF_000685765.2 Frankia sp. BMG5.23 | reverse complement strand
GAACGCGACGTCCGCCCCGTCAAGATCCAGCAGCGGGTCTCCGGTGGCTGCTGGCGCACGCTCCAAGGCCTCGCGGACTTCGCCGTTGTGCAGTCCTACCTGTCGACCGCCAGCAAGTGGGGCGTCGACACCCTCGATGCCCTCACCCGCCTGTTCACCACCGGCGCGTGGCTCCCACCTGCCGCACACCCGGCCTGAACAGCACATTCAGCCTCGACCTCAGCTGAACAGCTACCTCGCTTGCGCCAAACCCGGGTGCCTTTGGCACCGCTACCCATCGGCGCGTTGATGACCTGCAAGGGCGCCGGAAACCGGGAGTCCTTGCGTGTCCAGTAGTCCACCGCCTGGCGAGTGATCTTGAGTTGGAACGCGATGTCCCCGATGCCGACCAACTGCTCACCGTCGTCCACGCGGAACATCGTAACCACTTTGCTCTTCCTCAAGAACCTCGCTAGGGTCTAATTTGCTGAGTAGCAAATAGATGGAGGAGGAAACCATGCCCCCCACCCCGCGCCGCCTGGATGAGGTCCGGGCGCTGTTAGACCGGGACGAGGACTACGACGAAGATCCGGTCGGCGATCCGCCGATCACGGTGAGCCGCTACCGGGCGTCGATACGGGCGGTCCTGGCCGCCCGGGTACCGGAGCCCGGGATACTCGCTTCTGCCTGGTCCCAGCGGGAGACGGATGCCTTCCTGGCGGGAAGCCGGGCGACCCTGCGCCTGGTCGTCGAGATAATCGGGCACGCCCTAGCGGCGGCACCCACCGGAGACGGCAGCGGCGGCGTAGATTGACCGGCGGCGAGCGGGCGGCCAAGCGGCCGGGTGGCCGGGTGGCCGCCCGCTCGGTAGCATGCCGGCGGCCATCGGGAAGTAATAAGCACACTCCGGGCAGCCCGCCGAACAACGGCCGGCCCTAACCCGTACCCGGCCGGAGTCCAATCCCGCATCCAATCCTGCAAACGATTCACCCGAAGCACTGTCGGGATCGCGACACCAGACCGCGGCACCAGGCCGTATCCCGCGCCGGGACCTCCGTTGCGAACAACCTGCGCCACACGAGGGGAAGATCATGGGGGCCACAGAGCCGCACGACGACAAGCTGTTCGACGACGAACGCGAGATCGGTTGGGGTGACGAGTCATTGTCCGAGGAAGAGGACCCGGACATCGAACGACTCCTCGCCGATCTTCCACCGCACCACGTCGACCGCTGATCCGGCGGCGAACCCACTCGTCACCACCAGCCCCCGCCACCAGGGCGAGAAAGTGCACCACTCGGCACTTTCCTGGCGCAATTATGGGGCGCCGGGTGCGGTTTGCCAGGAACGATCCGTGCCGGGTACCCAGCCAGCGGGGCGGCGTCCGCGCAGTTGGGCAGGACGTGAACGGGCAACCCGAGCCTGTCCTGGAGGACCCGCGCCGCTGATACCGCACGGGCGGAGAATTCTCACTCACGGTGATGATTGTGGGACGTGTCACCGCCGGGAGGAGCCTCGGTTCGAATTCCAGTCGGCGGTTGGCGCCGGTATCTCACCGAATCCCAATCCGACGACCGGCTCCGGCCCAGGTACCGTAGGGGGGTACCTGGACGGGAAGGCGCGATGGATGCACGGCTACACCAACACCAAGGACGATTACACCGCTCGGCTTCGCCGCATCGAAGGCCAGGTCCGGGGGCTACAGCGCATGATTGCCGAGGACAAGTACTGCATCGACATCCTCACCCAGGTCTCGGCGACGACCCGGGCGTTACAGTCGGTCGCCCTCGGGCTCCTCGAGGACCATCTGACGCACTGCGTGACGCACGCCGCCGCCGAAGGCGGTCCGGTGGCCGACGAGAAGATCCGGGAGGCGTCGGCCGCGATCGCGCGGCTCGTTCGGTCCTGACCACGGCGGTTGCGGTGAAGGCGGTTGCGGTGAGACGACGGACATCGCTTTCGAGGTTCGTCGAGGTCCCCGGGTCGGGTGCTGCGCAGGTCATCCTCGCCTGTTCACCTTCACGGAATATGCCTCCTGGATCTCGCAGGTTACGCCGGACGGCCCCGGACCGGGGCCTGCCGGATGGCGTCGGCCGGGTAGCGTCGGCCGGGTGACGAGCGAGACCGACGGCACCGCGGTGCCCGCCAACGGTGCGGTCGACCGCACCGCGTCGGTGCAACGGATCTGGCTGGACGACCGGTCCTGGGTCGACGTCACGCGCGGATGGCTACGCGAGGCCGACCAGCTGTACGAGACCCTGCATGCCGAGATCCCCTGGCGACAGGGAACCATGTGGCGTTACGAACGCCACGTCACCGAACCACGGATGAGCGCCTGGATCCCGCGGGGTCGGCCGGTCGCCTTTCCCGCCCTGCTCGACGCCTACCGGACCCTGCGGCGGACCTACGGCGTGGAGTTCGACGGCTTTGGCCTGTCGCTGTACCGGGACGGAGCCGACGGCGTCGCCTTCCACCGGGACCGCGAGATGCGCTGGCTCGACGACACGGTGATCGCCATCCTCACCCTCGGTGCCCGGCGACCGTTCCTGATCAAGTCTCGCCACCTGCCGCCCGGCCGACGGATCCTCAACGACCCGGAGGCATCCGGCGCTCGCGACCTCTCCCCGGCCGGCGGTGATCTGATCGTGCTGGGAGGTCGGGCCCAAGCCGACTGGCTGCACGCGGTGCCCAGGGTCCCGGAGCACGTCGCCGGACGCATCTCGGTCCAGTGGCGATGGACGTCCCGGACGGGCCGCCCGGAACAGGGCCCCGGTTACGGCGCCGCGCGCCACTTCTCGCGATAGCCGCCGCCTGCCGGCTCCCCGAGGCATCCTCACCTGCCCGCACCCGCGGCACCACCACCAGCAGCAGGCCGGACATCACGAGGAACGCGACCAACCCGGCCGGTCACCGGGCGGGCCGGTCACCGGGCGGGTCAGTCACAGGGCGGGTCGTAGTGCCGGTGACCGAGGTAGGTCCGCCACTGCTCCCGATTGATGCGGCCCTCGGCCCTGGCACAGATCTCGTCCTCGGCCGCGAGCAGGTCGAGCTGCCAGAGACGGACGGCGTCACCGGCTACGACTGCGAGGACGCCCTCATGTCCCAGAGGTCCGAAGACCGTCGCCGTCGGCGCGGTGCCGACCGGCAGGGTGGCCCGCTGCACCGGCCGGGATGGTGAGCGCATGTCCCAGAGCGTTACCTGACCGGCCGGGGTACTGACAGCGAGGACCCGCCCGTCGGCGGAGAGCGCGATCGAACCGGCCTGGCCTGGCCGGCTCGCGATGGCGGTGAGGCGGTGCAGTCCCCGGGGGCTGTCCAGCCCATAGATCTCCGTCAGCGAGCCGCCGTCGGAGGTACTCGCCACGGCGAGCCACCGGCCGTCCGGGCTGACGAGGAGCTTGCGGACAGTGGCGGGGGCGGTCAGCTGGGCCCGGCGGCGCGGTTGCCCGGCAGCGGTCACATCCCAGACGGAGAGATGGCCTACCCCCCCGACCGCGAGCGAGTCGCCGTCGGGGGTGAAGGCGAGGCTGGTGACCTCCGCCGGCTGGGGCAGATCGGCGAGGGCGCGAGGATTCTGCGGATGGCCGATGTCCCAGAGACGGACGACGCGATCGGCGCCCGCCGAGGCCAGGGTTCGACCATCCCCGCTCACCGCGACGCTCGCCACCGCACCCGTGTGTCCCCGCAACTCGGCGAGCAGACTCACCCGTTGACCGGTGTTGATCGCCGACTGAAGGTCACCGTCGTCCGTGGACCCGGGCTGGGCCAGCCGCCATAACCGGATCACCCCGTCCGTCCCCGCCGTCACCATGATCGTGGACGCCCGCACACCCGTGGCCGGACCGGATGCGGGTATCAGCGCGACGGCGAGCAGGCCCTTCACCGCGGCCGCCGGGGCGACCCCGGCCGCGAGGGGGCTGCGATCTCCCATGGCCGCGGCCACCGCGGGCAGGTCGGTGATGTAGCGCACCCGGCCAGGGCCGATGATGTTCCACACCGACCCGCCGAAGTCACCGACGATGATCAGATATCGACCATCCGGGGTGATCAGCAGATCGCGGATCGCTCCCGTCGCCGGCCCGATCTGCCGGATGCTCGCATTGACCAGCGCCTCCGCCGCAGCCGAGGTCGGAGCCATGCGGTAGGCCGAGACGGCGAGTTGGCCGGCGAGATCCGGTTCCCGGTCGAGAAGGCGCATCGCGCCACGGGCCGCCTCACGCGACGTGGCCGCCGCGCTGCGCTCCCGCAGCGTATCGACGATCACAACGGTCGAGAGGACGAGCACCGAGACCGCCACGCCGATCGAGAGCACGCGTCGAAGCCACCCGCGGTCCAGGTGATCCCGCGGTGACGATGGTGATGACAAGGCGGAGACATTCCCGGTGCCCTCCTGGACGTAGCTTGCGCGCGCTCTCGCGGCCGCGGTGGGCAGTGGGGCGGGCACACCGGCCAGAGCGGCCGACGGAGCGGGAGACGACGGAGCGGGAGACGACGGAGCGGGAGACGACGGACCGGGAGACGACGGACCGGGAGACGACGGACGCATCCGCGGTTCTGCTCCGGTACGGACGGCGCCGAGGGCGACCGCGGCGGCCGGCGGGACGGCCGTGATCTCCGCGGCCGGCGGGACGGCCGTGATCTCCGCGGCCGGCCCGGTCCCGAGCACGGTCACGGTTTCGAGCACGATCTCGAGGCCGTGGATGGCACCGATGGCAGGAGCGGCGAGGTCGCTCGTGCCTACGACCTCCGGTTTCGTCTCGGACTCGACCGTCCGCCTCGTCTGCACCGGCACCAGCGTCTCGATGGCACCCGCCGGCAGGGCGAGACGCCGGGTGGGTTCGACCGCCGGCTCCGCCTCGCTTCGTGTCGGATAGGCCATCAGCTGTTCGAGCAGTTCGGCCGCGGCCGGCCGGCGCTTCGGGTCCTTGCGCATCGCCGCCGCGACCAGCTCTCGCAGCTCCGGGCAGAACACGGACAGGTCGGGTTCCGCGTAGACGGCCCGCTGCAGCAGGACCCGGGGCGTTCCGGCACCGAATGGCGGCCGGCCGGTCGCGGCGAACAACAGCATGCCGCCCCAGGTAAAGACATCCGATGCGACGGTGGCGGTCTGCCCGAGAGCCTGTTCGGGCGTTATGAACGCAAGTGTTCCGATACCGGACGGCGGTCCGCCCGGATTATTGATGCTTACCGCATTCATCGCTCGGAAGAGCCCGAAGTCAACCAGCCGCACTCCCTGCCCGGAAAGAACCACATTGATAGGCTTCAGGTCGCCGAGGAAAATTTCCAATTCGTGCAGTGCGGCCAGAGCCGTCGCCAGCCCGACGGCGAGCCGGTAGGTGTCTGGTCCGGACAACGCTGCGCCGCCGGCGACGGTTGCGGCGAGAGTCGGAGCGTCGATGAACTCCGCGACGACGTATGGGGGGCGAGCGCCCGTGTCGAGGTCGAGGATGGCGGCGAGGCAGGACGGCGCCAACCGGCGGATGTTGTCGAGGTCGACGCGCAGGCGCCGACGGAACTCTGCGTCCCGCCCGAAGGGCGCAGTAATCGTCTTGACGAGGACCGGACGCGCCTCGCCGTTACGTGCAAGAAACACTGGTCCTGTCCTGGCGTCGACCAGCTTCCGTTCAACTGTATACGGACCGATAGTCTGGAGATCAGTCCCGGTGAGCCCAGGGAGGTTGCGCCGGGATATCGCCATACGACGAAACCTCCTACGACTGCACAAACCGGCCGTGCCGGCACGGCGGCGGATCTGGTCGACAAATTCATGTTATCGGCGCGAGCCATGGGCCGGGCGCCCCCTTGTGGTGGTCGAGCACCCACACCCACGCCATCCCGCCTAATGTTGGCGGGAGGCCGGATGCCCGCCGACGGGCGTGGACGATCAGGCGTTCGTCGGCCGGGCGAAGGGCTGCAACCGGGTGACGAGTCCGCGGACCTCGGCCCCGGCCGCAGCCAGGGTCTCCTCGGCGGAGCTGCGGCTGCTGCCCTCCAGCAGGACGTCCAACGCGATCAGCCGCTCCGCGATCTCCGTCATCAGATCAAAGTCGCGAACACGCTGGTGGACCAGTTCGGCCAGCCGCTCGTTCTTCTCGAACAGCTCGACGAAGACGCTGACCTTGGCCCGGAGCAACCAGGGGTCGAAAGGCTTCGCGATGTAGTCGACCGCGCCGACAGCGTAGCCGCGGAACGCGTGATGCGGCTCGCGGTCGATCGCCGTCAGAAAGATGATCGGAGTGTCTCGGGTACGCCCCCGCTGCTTGATCCGGTGCGCTGTCTCGAAACCGTCCATCCCCGGCATCTGGACGTCCAGCAGGATCACCGCGAAGTCGTCCACCAGAAGACGCTTGAGAGCTTCCTCACCCGACGACGCCGTGACGAGATCCTGATCCAGCGAGGCGAGAATCGCCTCCAGGGCCATCAGATTGTCCGCTCGATCGTCGACCAGCAGGATCTTGCTGCGGGGCCGTTCCGTGCTCGGCCCACCTTCGCCGTCGACGGAACCGCCGGTCCGCTCGGTCACCCGCCTGCCTCCTCCTTCGCGATCGCCCTGCCGACCCGTGGTGGGCGTCGCCACCCCTACATGATCACTGATCGCTCCCGGCGGCATCTCACCACCCCACCGATAGCCACCCGAATGCGCACCATACGCGATCTGATCAATACAGATACGACCGCATCACCCCGAGGAGGTGCTCCAGATCCACGGGCTTGGTGATGTAGTCGGTGGCTCCGGCGGTGATGCTCTTCTCCCGATCTCCCGGCATGGCCTTGGCGGTCAGCACCAGGATCGGCAGGTCCGCGAACGCCGGCATGTCACGGATCATCGAGGTCGTTTCGTTGCCGTCCATGCCCGGCAACATCACATCCATCAGCACGAGGTGCACGGGCGGGGTGTCCTGCTGCAGCATACGGATCGCATCATGACCGTTGTCGGCGTAGAGGACCCGCATTCCGTACATCTCCAGCGCGCTGGTGAGCGCGAAGACGTTGCGGACGTCGTCGTCGACGACCAGCACCGTGGTGCCGACCAGGGGATCGGATCCTTCCGATCCCTCGGTCAGCGGGCGGCTGGCGGACTCGGTGGACTCGGTGGACTCGGTGAGGAACGGAGTCCCCACCGTGACGGGCTCGCTCGGCCGCCAGCCCGACGTGAAGGCCGCCGAGCCCTCCGCCGGTCCGCTGGCCGCGGCGGACCAGTGGGCGCCGCCGATCCCACCCGCGTCCCCGTGCCCGGCGGTTCCCCCCGCGCCGGGCCCGGAACGGGTCGGGGACAGGGACGAAGACGAAGACGGGGACGAGGGCGCGAGTGCCGCCGTGCCGAACCGGTCGGCGTCGGGGTTCTGCCATCCGTTCGCGGGCCCGGCATCGCGGCCGGCGGACGGCGCGGGTCCGCCACCCGGTTCCGCGTCCACTCCCTCACCCGACCGCCGCCCGAGGTACTGACCCGACGGATCGACGATCATGAGAACGTTGTCTGGCTCGCCCGGCGTGACCCCAAAGGGCGGCGTCTGCGCCGGCGGGGCCGACGGCAGGTAAAGGGNGAAGGTGCTCCCACGGCCGACCACGCTGGAGACCGCGATGGCCCCGCCCAGCAGGCGGGCGATCTCCTTGCTGATCGACAGGCCGAGCCCGGTGCCACCGTAGCGACGCGACGTCGTGCCGTCCGCCTGTTGGAACGCCTCGAAGATCATCCGAAGCTTCTCGACGGCGACCCCGATTCCGGTGTCGGTGACCGCGAACGACAACACCGTGCCCGCGGAACACAGGCTCGGCGAGAGGAAGGGCAGATCCGGCCGGGCGACGGTGACGTCCAGCCGGACGGTGCCGGTGTCGGTGAATTTCACCGCGTTCGACAGGAGGTTCTTCAGCACCTGCTGGAGGCGCTGCTCGTCGGTGACGAACTCGGCCGGCACGTCGGGAGCGAGGTTGACCTGGAATGACAGGCCCTTCTCCTCCGCCACGGGGCCGAAGACCCCGGCGACCGCGTCGCAGAGCGCCGCCGTGCGCACGGTGGTCGCATCGACGTTCATCTTGCCGGCCTCGACCTTCGACAGGTCCAGGATGTCGTTGATCAATTCGAGCAGCTCGGAACCGGCGGAGTGGATCGTCTCGGCGAAGTCGATCTGCTTGCGGGAGAGGTTACGGTCCGGGTTGTCGGCCAGCAGCTTGGCGAGGATGAGCAGACTGTTGAGCGGCGTGCGCAGCTCGTGGCTCATGTTCGCCAGGAACTCCGACTTGTACTGCGACGACAGCGCCAGCTGCTCGGCCTTCTCCTCCAACCCGATGCGGGCCAGCTCGATCTCGTGGTTCTTCTCCTCGAGCAGCGCCGCCTTCTCCTCAAGCTCGTTATTCGTCCGCTGCAGCTCGACCGACTGCGAACGCAGCTCCTGGGTGAGCCGCTGGGACTGGGCCAGCAGCTCCTCCGTCCGCGCGTTCGCCATGATCGTGTTCAGCACCACCCCGATGGTGTCGACGAGCTGGTCGACCAGGGTGAGGTGCAGCTCGGAGAACGGCGAGAACGAGGCCAGCTCGATGACGCCGAGCACCTGGTTCTCGAACACGACCGGCACGACGACCAGGTCGCACGGCGGCGCCTCACCGAGTCCGCTGCGGATGTTGAGGTAGCCGGCTGGTACGTGCTCGACTCGGATACGGTCGCGTTCCAGGGCCGCCTGCCCGATGAGTCCCTCGCCGAACAGGAAGGTGCCGTCCGAGCGGCGCCGGGGCACCGAGCCGTAGCCGGCGACGTAGCGCAGCTTGTCACCCTCGATGAAGTCGAGCAGGTAGACCGTGCCCTGCTGGGCGTTGACCGCTGGCGTCATCTCACTGATGATCATCTGGCAGACCGCGTAGAGATCGCGCTGGCCCTGCATCTTGCTGCCGATCCGGGCCAGGTTGGACTTCAGCCAGTCCTGCTGGGCGTTGACCTCGGTGGTCTCGCGCAGTCGCGCGATCATCTGGTTGATGTTGTCCTTGAGCTCGGCGACCTCGCCCTCGGCCTCCACCGAGATGGACCGGGTCAGGTCACCGCGGGTCACCGCGGTGGAGACGTCGCCGATCGCCCGCAGCTGGATGGTCAGCGTGGACGCCAGCTGGTTGACGTTGTCGGTGAGGTCCTTCCACGTTCCGGCGACTCCGGCTACGGTGGCCTGACCGCCGAGCTTGCCCTCGACGCCAACCTCCCGGCCCACCCGGGTGATCTCCGCTGCGAACGAGGAGAGCTGGTCGACCATCGTGTTGACGGTGTCCTTCAGCTCGGCGATCTCACCCTGCGCGGTCACGGTGATCTTCTGGCTCAGGTCGCCGCGGGCCACCGCCGTGGTCACCAGCGCGATGTTGCGGACCTGACTGGTCAGGTTGCCCGCCATCGAGTTCACCGACTCCGTCAGATCCCGCCACACCCCCGACACCCCGCGCACATGCGCCTGCCCGCCCAGGTTGCCCTCGGTGCCCACCTCGCGGGCGACCCGGGTCACCTCGTCCGCAAACGACGACAACTGGTCCACCATCGTGTTCAGGGTGTCCTTGAGCTCCAGGATCTCACCCTGGGCCGCCACGGTGATCTTCTGCGACAGGTCGCCGCGGGCGACGGCGGTGGCGACGAGCGCGATGTTGCGGACCTGACTGGTCAGGTTGCCCGCCATCGAGTTCACCGACTCCGTCAGGTCCCGCCACACCCCCGACACGGCCCGCACGTGCGCCTGCCCGCCCAGGTTGCCCTCCGTGCCCACCTCCCAGGCGACCCGGGTCACCTCGTCCGCAAACGACGACAACTGGTCCACCATCGTGTTCAGGGTGTGCGCGAGGCCCGCGACCTCGCCCCGGGCGTCGACGGTGATCTGCCGGGTGAGGTCGCCGCGGGCCACGGCCGCCGCGACCTCGGCGATGCTGCGAACCTGGGTGGTGAGGTTGCCGGCCATGACGTTGACCGAGTCGGTCAGGTCGCGCCAGACCCCGGAAACGCCCTTGACCTGCGCCTGGCCGCCTAGCTTGCCCTCGGTGCCGACCTCCTTGGCCATCCGGGTGACCTCGTCGGCGAACGCGGAGAGCTGGTCGACCATCGTGTTGACGGTCGACTTCAGTTCGTGGATCTCACCGCGGGCGTCCACCGTGATCTTCTGACTCAGATCACCCTGCGCAACCGCGGTGGTGACCTGAGCGATGTTACGGACCTGGCTGGTCAGGTTGCCCGCCATCGAGTTCACCGACTCGGTGAGGTCCCGCCACACCCCCGAGACGCCCTTGACCTTGGCCTGCCCGCCCAGGTTGCCCTCGGTGCCCACCTCACGGGCGACCCGGGTCACCTCGTCCGCAAACGACGACAACTGGTCCACCATCGTGTTCACCGTGGTGCCGATCCGCAGGAACTCCCCGCGCACCGGCTGGCCGGCGATCTCCAACGCCATGTGCTGGGACAGGTCCCCCTCGGCCACCGCCGCTATGACCCGCGCCACCTCGTGGGTCGGCCGGGCCAGGTCGTCGATGAGGGAGTTCACCGCCTGCGTCATGTCGGACCAGCCGCCGGGGTTGCCCAGGTCCTCCATCCGCAGGGTGAGCCGACCGTCACGGCGGATCACCTTACTGACCCGGGCCAGCTCACGCGCGTGGCGCTCCTGGATGGCGGCCAGCTCGTCGAACTTGCGCACCACGTCACCGGCGTAGCCGTCCCGCGCCGCGAGGCGGGTCGAGAAGTCGCCCTCGCACAGGCGGGTCAGCCCGTGCAGGAGATCCGCGATCAGCTCGTCGGCGGCGGCCCGCGACGCCCGAGTGTCGTCCACGGGAAGGGATGCATGGGGCACGATGGTCGCGGTAGCGTCACCGCCTGGTGCATCCAGATCATGACGAGCCGAGGGTTGCGGGTCGTATGCGGGGCTCATTGGTCTCCTACCTGAGCTCAGTCGACACGATCGTCTCGGGTCCCGGGCCGGGCGGAGGGCCCGGGTCAAGGGCGGTCTCCCACGGGCACCGGCGTGGGGCGGCGTCGGTGGACAGGTGACACCAGCCGCCAGTATCCGCCTCACGATGGACAACGCAGGAGAGACTGAGTACATGTATGGCGCAGCAGGGGGTGGGACGATGCCGGCGCGCGCCATCGCGTTGCCACCGACGCCCGACTCCCCCCGGGCCGCCCGGCGCTTCCTGCTCGAGGCGTTGCACGGGCAGCTGGACGACGACCTGCTGGACTCCGCGCTTCTGCTCGTCACCGAGCTGGTCACCAATGTCGTCGTGCACGCGGGCACCTCGGCCACCGTGGAGGTGCGCGCGGACGGTGACGGCGTGCGGGTCGGGGTCACCGACCGGCATCCGGTCCGCATCGGCATGGCCCGGGTAAAGAAGGTCGAGGACGCTGACTTCGGCATCGACGGGCTGCGCGAGGACGGCCGCGGCCTCGCCCTCGTCGACGCGCTCGCGACGAGCTGGGGGACCGAGCACGGCCGCGGTGGCAAGACCGTCTGGTTCCGCCTGGAAACCGCCGGCGACGGCTCGCCCACCGCTGCTGTGACCAGTCCCGCTGTGGCTGTGACCTGTCCCGCGCCCCGCCCGGTACCGGCCCCCGTGGTACCGGCGCCGCGTCCGGTCCGGCTGATAGCCCGGGACACCGCCCGTGCCCTCACCGCCGAGGGCGAGGTCAGTGAGCTGCTCGCGCAGCTGGTGGACGCGCTCGCGGTCACCGCCGGGCTGGTGCGGCGTCCCGGGCGCGACGGCGGCCGGTCGGAGACCGTGGCCACGCTCGGGGCCGTCGGCCCGGTTACCGAGGCGCTCTTGTTCCCGCTGGATCCGACGCAGGAGAGCCTCGGCGAACTGCTGCTCTGGCCGGCGGCCGGCGGCCGCCCGAGTGGTTCGGGCGGCACCAGCGATTCGGGCGGCACCAGCGATTCGGGCGGAGTGGGTGTCCCCGGCGACGTCCGCCGGATGGATGCCGCCGCGGCGGCCGGGCTGGACCTGGAACGCATCCGCCTGACGACCCGATGGATGGCCCTGGCCCTCGGCGGCGGCGACATGCGACGCGCCGAGGAGCGCCGCATCGGGATGCTGTCCTTCCTCGCCGAGGCGTCCGATCTGCTGGCGGGCAGCCTGGACCTGAGCCGCTCGCTGGCGCTGCTCGCGCGGTTGCCGGTCCCGCGGCTGGCCCAGTGGTGCGCGGTGTACCTGCACCGGGAGAACGCCGATCCCGCCCTGTGGGCGGCGGCACACGCGGAGGAGAACGCGGCGGGCGCCCTCACCGCTGCCGCGGTCGACCCGGACGGCCCGTTGATGGCGGCGGTGCGCTCCGCGAGCGGAGACCGAGTGCGTTCACTGACCGCGCTCGGCGGACCGGCGCTCGTGATGGTGCTGCGGGCCCGGCGGCGGGTACTCGGGGTGCTCGCGCTCGGCCGCCCCGAGGGCAACGCCTTCGCCGCGGACGAGATCGATCTGCTCGCCGACCTCGCGCGCCGGGCCGCCTTCGCGGTCGACAACGCCCGGCTCTACAGCCGGCAGGTGGAACTGGCCGGCACGCTCCAGGCGGGTCTGCGCCCACCGGAGCTGCCGATGATCGAGGGACTGGATCTCGGTTCCGCCTACGGCGCCGCGCAGTCGGCGGGTCTCGACGTCGGCGGCGACTTCTTCGACCTGCTGTGGGGTCCGCTCGGCTGGACGATCGCCATCGGCGACGTCTGTGGCAAGGGTGCAGAGGCCGCCACCGTGACCGGGGTGGCCCGCGCCGTCCTGCGGCTGCTGACGGGCCGGGGTACGGAGCTCGGCGAGGTGCTGCTCGAGTTGAACCGGACCCTGCGCGACGCCGCGTCGTCTCATCCGAACGGGCAGAGTCGGTTCTGCACCCTGGCCGCCGCCACGATCATGGCGCCGGCCGGCGGACCCGCGGAGGGCGAGCCCGCCGACACCGACACCGACACCAGCACCAGCACCAGCACCAGCACCAGCACCAGCACCAGCACCAGCACCAGCACCAGCACCAGCACCAGCACCAGCACCAGCACCAGGATCCGACTGCGGCTGTTCCTCGCCGGCCATCCCCAGCCGGTGGTGCTGCACGCCGACGGGCGCGCCTCGCTCGTCGGTCGCCCGGGAACCCTGCTCGGCGTCCTCGACGACGACGAGGTCTCGTTTCCGGGGTTCGAGATCGTCCTGCGCCCGGGCGAGTCACTGGTCTTCTACACCGACGGGGTCATCGAGGCCCGCAATGGCGGGAAGCTGCTCGGCGAGGACCGGCTCCTCGACGCGATCGGGGGATGCGCAGGCCTGTCAGCGCAGGGGATCGCGGATCGCGTCCTGGCCGCCGCCGAGCGGTTTGCCGGCGGCAACCTGCGCGACGATGTCGCGATCCTCGTGGCGCGCGTGCCCGGCTGACCGGCATGATGGACGCTTCGGGGTACCTCCGAGGCGCCTCCGCTACGCCCGCGGGCGTCCCCCCGGGCCCCGCGGGCACGAAGGCCCACGGAAAGGAGGCGCCACCGGCACCGCACCGGATGCCAGATCGACATAGCCTCAAGAGGTGCGATCCGGAAACAGAGGCTTCAATCCCCACCCAGTGGGTAGAGCCACCTCGATATCCTCGCACAGGCTTGGTGGTCGATGAGCGCGTCTTCGGTCCCGATGGATGTGGTACGGCAGGCAACGTCCAGTTGCCCACCCGCAACCCACATACTCGCCGAGCTCCCCTATCTGCCCTCCGCCGTCCCGCAGGCCCGCAGGGTGCTCCGCGAGGGCATCCGGCTGGCGGACCTTCCCGAGGACCTGCGCGGCACCGCCGAGCTGCTCGTCAGCGAGCTCGTGACGAACGCGGTCAAATACGGGCAGCCGCCGCTGTGGCTGCTTATCGAGATACGGCCCGGTCTGATCCACGCGTCCGTGTCGGACACCTCGACGGTTCTGCCGCAGCGGCGTGAGGTCGCGCCGGACGCCGAGGGCGGTCGCGGCCTGCTGGTTCTCGACACGTTGGCGGGCAGCTGGGGGACGGTGGCGGTCGAGTCAGGGAAGTACCTGTGGTTCGACCTGCCCGTGCCGGTTCCGCCGGCGCCGGTGGTGGGTCGGCGGTCCGCCTCCGTCCCCGAAGCCGACGGCGCGGCCTCCCCGGGCGCCGGGAGCTCCTCGCTGCCCGAGGGGCCGTCGTCCGCCGACGGGTCGTCACCCGCCGAACCCACCGAACCTACCGAACCCACCGAACCCACCACTGTGACCCGCTCTGCCCCGGCCGCCCGGTACTCCCCACCGATCCGTCCCGCGCCACGTCCCCCGGCCGCCTCCGCATCGGCCCTGCTGTCGTCCGCCTTCGGGATGTCCCCCTTCCCGGTCCTGTCGAGGCGGCCGGGATCGGACCGTGCCGGATCAGGCCGCACCGGAGCGGCACGCGCGGGTTGGGAGGCGGCCCGGCCAAACGACGCCGAGGCGGCCGTCACGATCATCACCAACGGCCCCTGACGCCGTCACGTCATTCCCCGCCCGGCCCTCCCCCGCAGCGGATGGGTCCGGCATGGTTGGCGAATCACCCGATCAGCGGCTCAGCGGCTCAGCGGGTCAGCGGGTCAGCGGGTCAGCGCAGAGGTTCTGTGACGCCGGTTACAAAAGGGCGTGCGCTACTTGAAAAGCAATGCGGCACTGAATCGTGACGCCGCGTGACGTCACGATCGTCCAAGCGGGCCTCGCCCCGCCGCGGGCCACGTCCCGTCAGACGACGGACGTCCATCCCTGCCCGACGACGCACCGCCAGATGCGGCCACCCGAACCGGTCGAGCCCCCGATGACGAGCTGGCCCGTGGTCACGCAGTCGGCGGGCTGCGGATCGGTGACGCTGATCCGCACCCAGGGATGCAGGATGTCGTTGCCCTGGTGGACGTTGAAGTTGTCCCCGAACACGCCGGCGCCGCCGGCCTTGTTGACGGCGAAGATGGGTTGGTTCAGATGGTCGTAGACGATGAACAGCTGGCCGTTGGGCCCGCCCGTCGACTGGATACGAAGCCCCTCAGCGCTCTGGTTGGTCGCCCGGAACACCCAGGGGTTGCCGGTGAAACCGCTCTGCGCGTAGGCGTAGCCACCGCCGCCGAGCAGCCCGCCGACAAGGGTCGCCGCGCCGAGCACGCTGATGGTCCTGAGACGATGTAGGTACGAAAACATGGGTCTTCTCCCCGATCGATACTCCCGGCCGTGTCCTGATGTGACTCCCGATCGGCAGTCACGGCTGATCTGATAGGAATGCCACTATAGATTGCTAGTTATCTATTCATTGTGACAGAAGTCCTACTTTTGACCAGCCGAACGGGCCAGAACCACGACACATCGACCCCCGCCGTCCGCAATGTCCCGTTTGGGCGCCAGGTCGATAAACACTGCGTATCGCCCCATCAACAGGTTGTCAATAACCCGAAAAATGCGACTTGGAGTAATATTGTCTAGAATGTCAGAAATAACTGCCATGGCGGCTGGAGCGATGAGCTTGAACCTGGTGCTACCTGGTGCTGAAGGAACATTCCTCTCCCGGGTATCCGATCAGCTCGACCGATCGGTGGGGAACGGAGCATGCCGTGTTCCCCGAAGCTCGATGCGCCGGGCCCGGGGGTGGCCGAGGAAATCCGGCAGTGCGAACTCGTAGCCGTACGCACCCGCCATGGGGAAGACGACGACGTCACCCGGCCGCACCCGATCGACCGTGATGTCACGGGCGAGGGTGTCCTCCGGCGTGCACAGCTCCCCGACCACCGTCACCGGACGACCTTCGACCACCGCCTCCCGCGTGTGCTCCGGCTCCGGCCCACCGTTCCGGCCCGATCTCTCCACGACGGCGAAGTTATGGACGATCTCCCACGATGTCGGCAGCGCGAAATGATGAATTCCGCCACGCAGAATCACGAATTCCGCCCCGTAGGAATGTTTGACGTCGATCACCTCGGCGGCGTACCAGCCGGAGTCGGCCACCAGCATCCGCCCCGGCTCGAAGATTACCCGAGTTCCGTCCGGCACCGGCAGCGAACTTAGTCCCTCACCAAATCGGATTAGGTCAAAGGGCCGGTCACCGCGCCGGTCCGGTTCGAACGGAACCCCGAATCCACCGCCCACGTCGACCATCCGCAGCTCGATCCCGGCCACGGCAGCCGTCCGGACGGCGAAATCGAGACACCACCGGACGTAGCCCAGATGGGCGGCGGCATCGAGATTGCCGGACACTGCGTGGACATGGAATCCGACGACGTCGATATGGGCCAGATCCGCCGCGAGTTCGAGCGCGGCGGGGACCTCCGTTTCGGGGATGCCAAACGCACTCGGCCGACCGCCCATTTGGAGGGAGCCTGCCAGGCCTACCTGGGCCGGGTTGACGCGCACCGCCGCCCGCACCCGACGGCCGAGCCGGGCCGCGACGGCGTCCAGGCGGCGCAGTTCGCCGAAGCTCTCGACGTTGACGACGTCGACGTCGGCCGAGACCAGCGCGGTAAGCAGGGTCATCGACTTTCCCGGTCCGGATGCGACCAGGCGGGGACGTCGGGCGGAGTCGACCCGGCCGTACGCTGCCTGCGCCAGGCGCACCTCGTGCGCGGAGGAGACCTCGAAACCGTCGATGCCCCGACCGCTGGCGCCGGTCCTGGCGTCGCTCCTGGCGTCGGTCGGGGTGGCGCCCGGGCTGGAGTCACTCCGTTCCCGCCCCGACCGAGGGATGTCCGGACCGGTCCCACGCAACAGGGCGTCGAGTATCGGCGGAAAGCTGTTGGCCTTGACCGCGTAGCAGACCTCCGCCCACATGGGCAGGCAGGCCCGCAGCGCCGCGGCGTTCCGCGCGGCCGCCGCCGGGTCGTAAAAGTAGGCGCTGACCTCTCCGGCGCCGGCCGGCCAGGCACGCACCGCGGTCAACACCGGACGGGGGAGGCTTTCGGCGGGCAGGGCGCGCAGCGGCGCGGCCGAGGGCGGCAGGTCCACCAGATCGACTCCTCACTCCAATCAGTCGTCACTCCATCAGTCGTCCGAGACTCCATCAGTTGTCCGAGCTCAGCCGCGTCCCTCGCCAGGGACAGGACAATCCCCTCTGCCGCCAGGCGCACTGCCGCCAGGCGCACTGCCGCCAGGCGCACTGCCGCCAGGCGCACAGGAGCGATGGCGTGTGGCGCGGGCTGCCGAGTGCGGACGCATGGTCCAGAAGGGTGGTCCAGACAGTGATCTCGGATGGGTGGTCTCCACCTGGACCCGACGCTGTCGGTTAGCCCGATGGTGGGGCGACGAAACACGGATCGGATCCGCAAACGGTGCCTGATACATCACACGGACCGCATCCGGCTTCCGTGCCGCCGGACGGTCGCGGGACGTTCGTCACCGCCATAACCGGTTGTCTGATTCTGATCAACGGGCGTGTAGTGGACATGCCGCAAACACCACAGCCTGAGGCCGATGTTTCTGCCGCAACCCGACTCCCCCGGACGGACTATGAAGAGACCACCACGTCTGCTTGGCACCACCATAACCTTGCGCGGAGCAACCATGGTGCGACTGGCTTAAGTTAGGCTTCCCTCAATCAGCCTGCGCGAAAGGGAGTCGCCCGCGATGACGGTTTCCGCTCGTGACGCCGCCGGCGGCTCAGCCGGCCGCACGGCGCCCCCCGCGACCGTGCCTTCCGTAACCACGAGAGCCACGACGACGCCCCCTGCGACCACGACCCCCCCGACCACGACCCCCGTCGCCGCCAGGTCCACGCCTGCAGCCCCCACCACGGGTCCCAGGTCCGCACCCACGGACGCCGCGAACCCGGCCACGATCCTCGCGCGTCAGCGTCAGCGCGAATCGGCGGCACGGACCTATGCGCGGACCCTCCCGATCGTGCCTGTCCGGGCGTCCGGAACCATGGTTCTCGGCGCGGATGGCCGCCGCTACCTGGACTGCCTGGCCGGCGCCGGAACGCTCGCGCTGGGACACAACCATCCGGTGGTAACCGAGGCGATCACATCGATGCTTGCCCGAGGCGCCCCGTTGCACACGCTCGACCTCGCCACCCCCGAGAAGGACGCCTTCACCGACGAACTCCGTGGCTGCCTGCCGGCCGGCATGGGGAGCGATGTGAAGTTGCACTTCTGCGGCCCGAGCGGCGCCGACGCGGTCGAGGCGGCCATCAAGCTCGCGCAGACGGTGACGGGCAACCAGACCATCCTCGCGTTCACCGGTGGATACCACGGAATGACGGCGGGTGCCCTGGCCGTGACCGGGAACGTCGCCGTCAAAGATCCTCTGCCGCCATCGACATCCGTCGTACGGCTGCCGTTCCCCTTCCCCTACCGGTGCCCGTTCGGGGTGGGGTCCGGTCGCGCCCCCGGTCCGGACGGTGCCGAGTTGTCCGCCCGCTACATCGAACGTCTCCTCGATGACCCGGCCGGAGGGGTAGTCAGGCCGGCGGCACTGATCGTAGAACCGGTTCAGGGTGAGGGCGGGGTGGTTCCCGCTCCTGACGGCTGGCTCCGCGCCATCCGCGAGATCACCCGTCGCCGCGGCATCCCACTGATCCTGGACGAGGTCCAGACGGGAGTCGGTCGCACCGGGAAGTACTGGGCCGCGCAGCACAGCGGCATCACCCCCGACATCATCGTCATGTCCAAGGCGATCGGCGGCGGGCTGCCACTGGCCGTCATCGCCTACCGGTCTGAGCTGGACACCTGGGCGCCCGGGGCACATACCGGCACCTTCCGTGGAAACCAGCTGGCGATGGCCGCGGGCCATGCCACGCTGCGCCTGGTGCGAGAGGACCGTCTCGACGAACGCGCCGCCCGACTCGGCACGCGCCTACTCACCGGCCTGGCAGAGATCGCCCGGAACCGGCCGCAGGTGGGCGACGTACGCGGCCGCGGGCTGATGCTCGGCGCCGAGATGGTCGATCCGACCGCAGCCCCGGACCTCGTCGGCGCGCATCCCGCCGACGCGAGACTCGCCGGTCTGGTACGTGCCGAATGTCTGCGCCGCGGCCTGATCATCGAGCTCGGTGGGCGGCACGGCGCGGTCGTCCGGCTGTTGCCACCGCTGATCCTCAGCGATGAGGAGGGCGATCGCGTCCTCGCGATCCTCGCCGACGCCATCGATGCCGCCGTCCGCAGGCTCTCCGTCCACGCGGCTTTGGGACACCCACCCGCCGATCAGGCCCACGTCCGGTTCGGATCCGCCGGATGATCCCCCCGCGCAGCCCTGACACACCTGTCGCCACCGCGCCGGCCGGAGAGTCCGCACCAGCCGGAAAGCCCACGTCGGCGGAGGAACGGGGGCGGAGGAACGGGGGGTCCACGGACGGTCCACGGAGGCGGGAGATCCCCATCCTCCCGGGGCTACGGCCGATGGTCGATCTCGCGTTGGCCGCCCTCGACGATGGCCGCCGGATCCGCGGCGGCCCGCTGCCCGCCGGTGGTCCACCGGTGGTGCGCGCCATGACCAGAGCTGCCCTCGGCCTGACTCCGGCCGATCCGGCCCCCCCGGACAGTACAGGGACCCTGCTACCGAGGACCGGAATCGGCCCGTCGGCCGCGCTGACCGGCCTGGTCGAAGCCCTGGCCGCCGGTTCCGCGGACCCGGCGGACCCGTGGTGCGCCGCCCATTTGCACTGCCCTCCGCTGGCGGTCGCGGTCGCCGCCGACCTCGCCGTGAGCGCCCTCAATCCGTCCCTGGACTCCTGGGACCAGGCTCCCGCGGCCACGACGATCGAGACCGAGGTCGTCGCGACCCTGGCCGCACTGGTCGGCTTCGATCCGGACCGGGCCACCGGCACGATCACCACCGGTGGGACCGAATCGAACCTGATGGGCCTGTTCCTCGGTCGGGACGCGGCCCGCCGTGGCCCGACCGGGCAAGACGCTTTGGGCCCGGCCGCCCCAGGTCACGATGCCGGGCACCAAGGAGGCCCCGGGCACCGAGGAGCGGACCGGCCGGCACCTCGGGTGTTCCGTTCGGCGGCGGCACACTTCTCGATTGATCGGGCGGCGTCCCTGCTCGCGATCGACGCGCCTCCGGTGCTGGTCATCGAGACCGACGACCGGCACCGGATGCGCGTCGAGGCGCTCCGTCACGCCCTGGCCGCGCACGCCGGGCCGGCCATCGTCGTGGCCACCGCTGGTACCACCGATGCGGGCGCGGTCGACCCGCTTCGGCAGATCGCCGCGGTGGTCGAGGAACATCGCCTCCGGTTAGGTGGGTCGCAGGACCCGAGCAGGCCATCGGGCATGGAGGCAAGGTCCGGCAGGGCGGCCTGCTGGTTTCACGTGGACGCCGCCCACGGCGGCGGCGCGTTGCTGTCCGAGCGGCTGGCCGGCCTGCTGGACGGACTCGACCTCGCAGATTCGGTCGCACTGGATCTGCACAAACTCGGCTGGCAGCCGGCGCCGGCCGGGGTCTTCCTCACCGCCCGCGACGACGGCTGGGCCAGCCTCGCGACACGGGCGGAGTACCTCAACCCGGAGGATGACGAGGCGGCCGGCTTCACCAGCCTGCTGGGCCGGTCGCTGCGGACCACCCGCCGCGCGGACGCCTTCCCCATCGCGGTCACCCTTCGGGCCCTCGGCCGCGACGGTCTCGGCGCCCGGGTGGATGCCTGCCATGATCTCGCGCAGCACGCGGCACGGACGGTGCGCGCCGACCCCCGTCTCGAACTCGCCTTCCCGGTAACACTCAGCACCCTCGTCTTCCGCTACCGGCCGCCACAGGCCATCTCGGATCCGACCGCGTCCGGCCCCACCGCATCCGGCCCCGCGGGCCCGCCCTCCCCCGACCGGGTGGACCGGATCAACGCCCGGCTGCGCCGGGAACTGCTCGTCGCCGGCCGGGCCGTCGTGGGGCGCACCCAACTCGGTCCCCGTCACGCGGTCTTCCTGAAGCTGACTCTGCTCAATCCCGACGCCACCACGGCGGACGTCGACGCGCTGCTCGGGCTGATCGCCGAGACCGGGGACGTCCTTGCCGCCGGTGGTTCCACCAGGGCCCGGCGGCGGTCGTGACCGGCGATCGACCGCAGTCCGAGGCCATCGCGGACGCGACCATCGCGGACGAGATCGTCACGGAGACTCTGCTGCGGTGCTGGGTGCGGGAGACAGGCGTCCGGTTACCGGCAGACGCCCGGACGCTCGGCATCGACCTACCCGCATCCGGCCTGTCCGTTCGGGCGACGTTGACGCACCACTCCCCGGCCGGATGGCACGGGTTCGGACCACCACGCCTGGTTTGCGCGGCCCGCGAACCAGCCCCGGTGGACGCGGGCCTGCTCGCCGCGCTGCTCGTCCGAGAGGTCGTCACGCGGGATGGGCTACCGCCGGCCCTCGGCGCCCAGGCGCTGGGAAGGATCATCGATTCCGCCGGCTGGATCGCGAGCTGCCTCGCGGCCCGCGGTCCCGGGCCGGACCCGGCCACCATCCCCCCGTTCCTCGCCGCGGAGCAGGCCCTGATCACCGGTCATCCGTTCCATCCGGCGGCCAAGAGTCGCCAGGGGGCTTCGCCGGAGGCACTGGCCACCTACTCTCCGGAAGTCGGCGGGTCCTTTGCGCTGCACTGGTTCGCAGCCCATCCCTCCGTGGTGACCGTCTCGGGCAGTACGACGACCCGCTCCGGAGGGCGGGACCAGGCCCTCGGCACGAACGGCCGGGGCCTGATCCGGCTGCTGGCGGATCTGGCCAGGGAAGACGCTGGGGCCGAGGAGCCGAAGTCCGACCTCTCGGCCGCGTCCGGTTCCGGACCAGACCGACATGGCCCACCCGGGCTCACGGGGTCCCCTCGGACCGGCGGACGCGATCGCCCGGACATTCCCGCCGGTTACGTCGTGGTACCCGCGCATCCCTGGCAGGCGGACGAGGTCAGCAGGCGGGAACCGGTCGCCGAGCTGCTTGCGGACGGCCGCCTGATCGACCTCGGGGTGTCCGGGCACCGGTGGTATCCCACCTCGTCGCTGCGTACCGTCTGGCGGCCGGAGATCCCGGTGATGCTCAAGCTCTCGCTGGGGATGCGGATCACCAACTCGCGCCGGGTGCTGCAGCTCGACGAGCTGCGGCTCGGCGCGATGACCGCGAGGCTGATCGACGCCGGTCTCGGCGCGGCGCTCGCCGCCCGACATCCGAACTTCCGCCTCATCGGGGAGCCCGGTTGGGTGGCCGTCACCCGACCGGGAGGGGAGGGTCGGCCCCGAACCGGCCCCGCAACACCGCTGCGGATCGGGTCCGGCGAGCGGCGCGACGGAGGGCGCGACGAGGACGGCGTCGGGCTGGAGACCGCCGTCCGGGTCAATCCGTTCGGGTCAGTCGACCGGGTGGTGTGCGCCGCGGCACTCATCGCGCCCAGGCCCGAGCGGACCACGGACAGCCGTGGCCGGGCCCGGACGGCGATGCTTCCCCGGATCCTCACGACGCTGGCTGGCTCGCTGAGCGATCCCCTCCCGACGCTGACCGACGCCTGGTTCGACCGTTACCTGACCGTGGTAGCCGCCCCGGTGGTGGACCTCTACCTGCATTTCGGGATCGGCGTCGAGGCCCACCTGCAGAACACCCTGGTCACCCTGGACGCGGCGGGCTGGCCGATCGCCGGCTGGTACCGCGACAGCCAGGGCTACTACGTGGCCACCTCCGCCACGGCGGAGGTGCAGCAGCTGCTGCCCGGCTTCGGTACCGGGCTCAACGCGATCTTCGATGACGCGCTGGTGGCCGAGAGGACCATCTACTACCTGTTCGTGAACAACGTCTTCGCCCTCGCCGGCGCGCTCGGGGTCGCGGGTGTCGCGGACGAGCGCCGCCTGCTCGGGCGGGTGCGTGGCCTGCTCCATCGGCTGGACGAGGATGGCCCACGCGGGCGGGGGCTGCGACCACCCGCCGCTCGCCGAGCACTGATCACCAGGCTGCTCGACTCCCCCACCCTGCCATGCAAGGCCAACCTGCGCACCTGCGTGGACGGGCGGGACGAACTGGTCGGACCGGTGGCCACTCAGTCGGTGTACGTGCCGATCCCCAACCCGCTCCTGGAGGCCTCGTGACCTTCCGCGCCCCGTCCACAGCTCGCGGCGAGCGCCCGCGTACCGTCGACGACGGATCGGCGTTCGCGGGTCTGCCGGCGGGGGGCGAACCGCCCTACGACGTGGTCGGGGTCGGGTTGGGGCCGTTCAACCTGTCGCTTGCGGCCCTGGCCGACGGGCTGCCCGGCCTGCGGGCCGTCTTCTTCGACCAGGCGCCGGCCTTCAGCTGGCATCCCGGCCTGCTGTTGGAAGGTACGACCCTGCAGGTGCCGTTCCTCGCCGATCTCGTCACCCTGATCGACCCGACCAGCAGATGGTCCTTCCTGGCGTACCTGCGCGAGCATGACCGGCTCTTCCGCTTCTATCTCTACGAACGGTTCCACATCCCCCGCCGGGAGTATGACGACTACTGCCGGTGGGTCGCCGACGGTCTCGACTCCACCCACTTCGGCACCCGTGTCGAGGCGGTCCGCTGGGATCCCGACACCCGCCTGTTCCAAGTGACGATCGTCCAGCCCCACCGGTCCGATCAGGCAGGGCAGTCCGGCGCGTCCCCGACACGGGTGGTGACCGCTCGGCACCTGGTCCTCGGGATCGGAACCGAACCGATCATGCCGCTGGCCTTCGCGGGGATGCCGAACGGGCGGGCCTTCCATGCGGCCGAGTACCAGCAGCGGCGTTCCGCGCTGGCGGGGCTTTCCCGGGTCACGGTGGTCGGCTCCGGACAGTCCGGGGCGGAGGTGTTCGCGGATCTGCTCCGCGCACAACCGGTGACCGGCCATCAGCTGACCTGGATCACCCGCACCCCCGCCTTCGCACCGATGGAGTACTCCAAACTCGGCCTCGAACAGTTCACCCCCGACTTCGTCCGCTATTTCCACGGTCTGGAGCAGACGACCAAGGACACGCTCGTTCCGGCTCAGTGGCAGCTCTACAAGGGGATCGACGCGGACACCATCGCGGAGATCTACGACCTGCTGTACGAACGGACGATCGGCGGGGCGGACGTGGCGGCGACGCTGCTGCCGGGCGTCGTCGTGGAGACGGCCTCGCAGCGGGACCGGGGCGGTGAGATCACTCTCGGCTGCCGCCACCGCGATCAGAACCGCGCCTTTCCCGTCCACACCGACGCGGTGGTGCTTGCGACCGGATACGCCGCCCGCCGGCCGACCCTGCTCGATCCCATGGCCGGACTGATCGACGTCGACGACAGGGGCCGCTTCCGCGTCGACGCCCGGTACCGGGTGGCGACCGACGCCGGTCTGACCGGCCGTGTCTACGTCCAGAACGCGGAGCTGCACACGCACGGCGTCGTGACGCCCGACCTCGGCCTCGGTGCCTGGCGCGCCGCGGTCATCCTCGACGACCTGACCGGCGGCGACGCCTACCGGCTGCCGTCGCCGTCGGCGTTCACGACCTTCGGGGTCCCCACCCGGTCGGGCCAGCCTGACGGGAACGGCCAGGCCTTAGGCGAGCGGCGCGTACGGCCGCGCGATCCGGCCCCGACCAAGACGGCCGGGACGGCCGGGCGTTGACCACGTCATGGTCCGCGCCACCGCCCGCGGCACCGTCCCCGGGGCGGACCGGGTCGGCGGACCGATGGCGGCAGGCCGGCCGTGCCCTGCTGGCCAAGCTCATCGCCGAAATGGCCTACGAGGAGCTACTCAGTCCGCAACCCGACGAGCCAGCGGATGCCGCGGCCGGGCCGGCGGGCTCCCCGGGCGGGCCGCCACCCACTGCACCGGCACGGACGAGCGATCCCGCGGTGCGCGGCGTGACCCCGGACGGGCGCAGGCACCCCCCGATCGGACGGGGTCCCATCCAGGGTTACCGGCTCCGAGCCGGGGGCGTCACATACGCTTTCACCGCCCGACGTGGCACATTCGGGTCCTGGTGGATCGATGCCGCCACGCTGACCCGCTCGGTTACGCCGCCCGGCCCGGACGGCAGCCCCCCCGAACCGGGCACCGCACCGACCGTTCCGGGCACCGCACCGGCGGACGACCCGATCCGCTTTCTCCAGGACATGCAGGTCCTGCTCGGCTGGTCCGATCCGGTCCTCGCCGACGTGGTACGCGATCTGCTCGCCACCCAGGCAGCCGATCATCATCTGCTCGGAACGGCGATTCCCGCGGTGGATCTCGCCGATCTGCCGTTCGTCGCGCTCGATGGGTACCAGACCGGCCATCCCTGTCTCGTCGCGAACAAGGGACGGCTCGGTTTCGGCGCGGCCGCGGCCGTCTACGCCCCCGAGGCGCGCCGGCCCTTCCGACTGCGATGGGTGGCCGCACACCGCGCGATCGGGCGGTACAGCGCCATCGCCCCCAAGGCCATCGACCTTTCTGGCCAGGGCGCGCCGACCGTGCCCGACCTGCTCACCACGGAACTCGACGAGCAGACCCGCGCCCACTTCACCGATGTGCTCCGCGGCGCCCTGCCGGACGAGCCACGCCGGCCGGGCCCCGCGCCCCTCTCCGCCCCACCCGCCGGACCACCCGCCGGTACGACGATCGCCGACTATGTCTGGCTACCCGTCCACCCGTGGCAGTGGGAGAACGTAATCGTGCCGCTCTATGCGGCCGAGATCGCCACCGGCCTGCTGGTACCGCTGGGCGAAGCACCGGACCGGTACCTGCCCCTGCAGGCGGTGCGCACCCTCGCCAACGTCGACCGGCCGGACCGGCGGAACGTCAAGCTCGCGCTGATGATCCGTAACACGCTGGTGTGGCGAGGGATGTCGGCGGCTGATGCCATCGCCGGGCCGGCGATGTCGAGCTGGCTGCTCGGGCTTCGCGACGCGGATCCCTTCCTGCGCGACGTGACCCGGGTTCTCCCGCTTCCGGAGGTCGCCGGCGCCACCGTCCGGCACCCGGCCTACGACGCCGTCCCCGACGCGCCCTACCGCCTCCACGAACTACTCGGCGTGCTCTGGCGTGATCCGGTGGAGCGGTTTCTCGACGGCGGGGAGCGGGCGCGCAGCCTCGCGTCCCTGCTGGCGGTCGGCTCCGACGGTCGGGCAGTCGTCGCCGAGCTCGTGGCCCGCTCGGGCCGGCCGGCGCACGACTGGCTCGCCGCGCTGTTCGCCGCTCTCCTGCCGCCGCTGCTGCACTACCTGTACCGGTACGGCGTGGCCTTCACGCCGCACGGCGAGAACGTCCTGTGCATCTTCGATGCCGAGGAGATGCCCCGCCGCATAGCCGTGAAGGACTTCGGCGCGGACATCGAACTGGTGTCCGGCGAGTTCCCCGAGCGGCGGGGGATGCCACCGGAGGCGGTCGAGCACTGCCGGCGGTGGCCCGGCCCGGTCCTGGCCCACTCCCTGCTCTCGGCGGTGTTCGCCGGGCACTTCCGCTTCTTCGCGGTGCTCGTGGCGGATCATCTCGATGTGGACGAGAACCAGTTCTGGCGGCTCGTGCGGGCGACGGTCGACCAGTACCACGCGAGGTTCCCGGCCCTGCGGGAGCGGTTCGCCTCGATCGATCTCCTCGGGCCGGCGTTCGGTCGGGTCTGCCTGAACCGCGAGCAGTTCGCGGGCGCCGGGTTCCACGATCGCGCCGACCGGGACGGAGGCTTCGACCTGATACACGGCGAGGTCGCGAACCCACTGCACGATGTGTCCACCCTCACGACGGGCCCGGCGCGACCGGCAGCCCCGACGGAACCGGCGCCGCCTACGGCATGAACGGAGAACGCATGACATCGTCGCCGGTTCCGACCCCGCCATCGGCCCAGGTTCCGGCCCGTCCCGACCCCCCGGACCCGCTTGAGCCACCTGAGCCGATCGGGCGGCCCGCACCGCGGGTCCAGCCCCGCCCGATCGGCCCCGGGTCATCGTCCGATCAGGCGCTCGGGGAGAACGCGGCCGGCCGGGGAGTGCTGCGTGACCTGCTGGCCGGAGCCGAACCGGTCGAGGAGATCATCGTCGCCACCGTCGACCTGCAGGGCCGGCTCGTCGGCAGCGCCGTGTCCCCGGAGCACTTCACCGGACCGGTGCTCGCCGATGGCCTCGGCGCCTGCACCTACCTGCACGCCGTCGACGTCGACATGAAGACCGACGGAGGCTACCCCCACTCGCCCTGGTACGACGGCTTCGGTGATCTACGGCTCCAGCCCGACCTCACCACGTTGCGCCGCGCACCCTGGCATCCGTCCGACGCGGTGGTGTTCGCGGACGCGTTCTGGCCGGACGGGTCCCCGGTGGGCGTCGCTCCCCGTGCCGTGCTGCGTCGACAGCTCGACGCGCTCGCAGCCTCCGGTCTGACCGCCTTCGCCGGGACGGAGCTGGAGTTCCTGGTCTTCCGCGAGTCCTACCGTCGAGCTGCGCGGCGCTCCTATACCGATCTCACCCCGGCCAGCCGTTACAACATCGACTACGCGCTTTCCGGCACGGAAGGCCTGGACGATCTGGTCCGACGCCTCCGGCGGGCGATGGCCGGCATCGGGGTGGCGGTCGAGTCCGCGCGCGGGGAGGTCCATCCGGGACAGTTCGAGATCGTGTTCCGGTATGCCGATGCGATGCAGGCCTGCGACAACCACACCCTCTACAAGACCGCCGCCAAGAAAATCGCCGCGGCGGGCGGGCAGGCCCTGACCTTCATGGCGAAGTACGACGAGGGCGAGGGGAACTCCTGCCATGTTCATCTGTCCCTGCGCGGGACGGACGGGGCGTGTGTGTTCGCGCCGTCCCCCGAAGGTGAGGGGGCGCTCGTCCGGCACCCCGGCTTGGCCCCACCGGGCATCGCACCCCCCGGTTTCCCACCCCCCGGCTCTCGCGACGACATCGCCGGGATGTCCGCGCTGATGTGCTCGTTCGTGGCCGGGCAGCTCGCCTGCATGGCCGATTTCGCGTTGCTGTACGCGCCCAACGTGAACTCGTACAAGCGCCTGGCACCGGGCTCATTCGCTCCGACCGGAGTCAGCTGGGGACGGGACAACCGGACCTGCGCCATACGGGTGGTCGGCGACGGGCCGGGCCTGCGCGTCGAACATCGGGTGCCGGGCGGTGACGCGAATCCCTACCTCGCCGTCGCCGGGATGATCGCGGCCGGCCGTTACGGCATCGAGCACCGTCTCCCGCTCGAACCCGGACGGGTGGGCAACGCCTTCACCATGCCGGACGTGCCACGGCTGCCCGCGACGTTGCGGGAGGCGGTGGACCGATGGCGCGCCAGTGCGGTGGCCCGGGCCGCCTTCGGTGATCGGGTCGTCGCCCATCTGGCCCATGCGGCCGAAGTCGAGCTCGCCGGCTACGAGCGGACCGTCACCGACTGGGAGCGCCGGCGCGGCTTTGAACGGTTCTGACCCCGCCCTGCTCCGGGACGGAGTATTCGCGTAGTCCGAACCGCCGATACAAAGTCCGCAAGGGGCCAGGGGCCCACCAGTTGTAGTCGCCGGCCACCCGCATGAAGGCGGGGACCAGCACCCCGCGGATGAGGGTGGCATCGAGCACGATCGCGAGCGCGGTGGCGATCCCGAACATCTGGATGAACCGGACCGACGAGGTACCGAACGCGACGAAGGTGACGGCGAGCAGCGCGGCGGCGGTGCTGACGATCCGCCCGACCCGGGCGAGCCCGGTGGCGACCGCCTCGGTGTTGGGCGCGCCGGCGTCGTGCGCCTCCTTGATCCGGGAGAGCAGGAAGACCTCGTAGTCCATCGAGAGCCCGAAGGCGATACAGAAGAGCAGGACCGGCATGGAGGTGTCCAGCGGGCCTGGGGTGAAGTCGAGGAACCCGGACAGGTGGCCGTCACTGAAGATCCACACTGAGGCGCCGAACACGGCGCACATCGCCAGCCCGTTGAGCACGATGGCCTTCACCGGTAGCAGCACGCTGCCGGTGAACAGGAACAGCAGCACGAAGGTCGCCAGCGCGATCAGCCCGAGGGCGACCGGGAGACGGTCGGCGATCGTGGTCTTGCCGTCTACCAGGACGGCGGATGCGCCACCGATCAGCACGCTGGTCCCCACGGGCGCCGGCACCGCACGCGCGGCCCGGACGAGGGCCTGCGCATGGTCCGACGCATAGTCCACCGCAGGTACGACCTGGAGGGAATCCGCTCCGGCGATCGCGAACCGGCGGCTGGCCGGACCGGGCGGTACGACCCGGCGCCCGTCGATGTGGGACCCGAGGGCGCTGTCGACCCGGGCCACGTCCGGCAGTTCGGACAGCGCGGTCGCGTAGGAGGCGAGCGCGGACCGGTCGATCATGCCCGGCCCGGTGGCTTGGACGACGACGTCGAGCGCGCCGCCGATGTCGGCGGCGAACGCGCCCCGCAGGGCGTCACCGACGATCCGGCTGTCCGCCGAGCCCGGCTTCAGCACCCGGTCGTCCGGGGTGCCGAAGTTCACGTGCAGAAAGGGCGCCCCGAGGACGAGCAGAACCGCGATCACCGGCAGGCCGGTGAGCACGGGGTGGCGCATCACGGTGCCGGCGACCTGACGCCAGAACGGCGAGTCGGCCGCCTCCCGCACCACGACCGGCGCCGACCCGACCGGCGCCGACCCCGCCGCGCCCGCGGGCCCGATCGCCTCGCCGCCCCGGGCACGACCGGCGCGGCGACGCCGCACGAGCCCGAGCAGACCGCCGATCCCCCAGGCGTTGACCCGCTCGCCGAGCACCATCAGCAGCGCCGGCAGGGCCACGACGGCGGCCAGCATCGCGACGAGGGTCACCGAGATCCCGGCGTAGCTCATCGACTTCAGGAAGAACGGCGGGAAGACGAGCATCACGGCCAATGCCACGATCACCGTCGCCCCACTGAACAGGATCGTCCGGCCGGCCGAGCGGACCGTCCCCTCCACCGCGGTGGCGCGGTCCCGACCCGCCGCCAGTTCCTCCCGGAACCGGCTGACCATCAGCAACGAGTAGTCGATGCCCAGCCCCAGGCCGAGGGCCGTCGCCAGGTTCACCGCGAAGATCGACACGTCGGTAAGCTCACCGATCACCGAAAGCGCGGCGAAGCCACCCAGCATGCCGAGCAGCCCGATACCCAGCGGCAGCAGGGCGGCGACCACGCCCGCGAACGCGATGACCAGCAACGCCAACGTGATGGGAATGGCGAACGACTCGGCGGCGGCGAGGTCGGCCGAGACGTGTCCGCTGATGTCCTCCCCGACCGTCGCGGCCCCACCCGGTCGGACCGTCACCGCCCCCGGCGCGTCCGCCCACGACCCATAATGATCAACGATGTCGGCGGCCTGGTCATCGTCCTGGACACTGGCGACGACGAGCGCCTGCCGACCGTCCCGCGAGCGCAGCGCCGGACCGCCCCCCGTCCAGTAGGACACGACGTCCCTCGCCCCGGCCTGGGCGGCGAGATCGGCCGCAACCTCCTTCCCCGCGGCGACGACCGCCGCGTCGTCGACATCGCCCGCCCGGGCGGTCACCAACAGGAGGAGGTTCGGGCGGCCGTGGAAGCGGGCGTCCAGGACGTCCTCGGCTCGGGAGGAGTCCGACGCTGGATCGTCGAACCCCCCCGTCTGGAGTTTGCCGAAGGCACCGCCCGCGAGCCCACCGGCGCCGAGCAGCACGAGGAGCGTAAGGACGAGGACCAGACGCGGGCGGCGCGTCACGAGCGCCACGAGCGGAGTAAACACGGAACCCTCCGAAGAGCAGGCGATGCTGAAGAGAACAGTGTTCGCGATCGCTGCTCGTGTCAAGACGCATCCGTTCGCAAAGTTGACAGCGTTCTCGTCGAGACCCACCATGACCGTGGTGAGCAGTCCGGTTCCCCGTCGCGAACGACTGCGGCAGGCCACTCTCGACGAGATCAAACAGACCGCGCGCGCCCAGCTGGCCGAGCGTGGCCCGGCTGCGCTCTCCCTACGGGGGGTCGCCCGGGTGATGGGCATGGCCCCATCGGCCCTGTACCGCTACGTGGACAGCCGGGAGATCCTGCTGGCCGAACTGGTCGCGGACGGGTTCGCCTCGCTGGCGGAGGCCCTGGAGGCGGCCTTCGACGCGGCCGATCCGCATGACCACCTACGACGCTGGCTCCAGGTCGCCCGCGCGCAGCGCCGCTGGGCCCTGGACCACCCGACGGAATACGGACTGATCTTCGGTCCCGGCATTCCCTGTGCCACGTCGACCAACGACCGGATGATCACACAGCTGCACCGCGCGGTCGCGGTGCTGTTCCGCTGCATGAGCGAGTCGACCGGGGCCGGCATGATCGACACCGCCGCGGTGGACGCCCAGCTCACCCCGCCGATGCGCGCCAGCCTGCAAGCCTGGGGACGCGACCACGACGTCGCGATCGACGCCGCCGGACTCGCCGTGTGCCTGGCCGTCTGGACCCAGTTGCACGGCTTCATCTCCTTGGAGATGTTCGGGCACCTCCCCCCCGCCCTTGACGACATCGACGAACTGTTCGACCGGCAGATGGCGGACGCGATCATCCGCGTGTGGCGAGGCGGGTACAACCTCGCCACGGTGATGCCCGTCCCGCCGGCCGGCCGACCGGTCGCGAAGTGACCACCCGGTGCCGGCCAGTCGGTCCGGTGATTGACGGTCCGGTGGTCGCCGGGCAGCGGTTCAGCTGCCCGGCGACCGGCCGCCGGACGGTCAGGCCGAGGTCCGCATTCGCCGCCCCAGTGCGTCGAGCGCGACCCGACGGGTACTCTTGATCTCCGGCAACCGCGCCTGATAAGCCGGTGCCGTGGCCAACGGCTGGTAGAAGCCGAGCCGCGGAACGAAGTCGGTGTCGTCGTAGCCCGGCGGCCGGTGCAACGCATACGTACGACCCGGGAAAAGCAGGTCGTAGTTGTCGGCGATCTGCCAGATGGCGACGTGCGGGTCGACCCGCCGACGCTGAAAGTACGCCTCCAGGACATCGATTGTGAAACTAATCTCATGGAACTGTTTGACCAGGCTGTGGTAGTGCTGGCCGACCTGATACTTGATCGGTAGTTCGACCTGGAGACTATCGGAGTAGTCGAGCAGATCGAGAGCCAGAACCTTCAGTGACGTCTCGACGCCGTACCCCCGCGAGAACGCCAGCGCCGCGAAGACGTCCGCGTCGATGACGAACTCCCCGATCAGCGGCTGGATTGTCCGAGTGATGGACGGCACATACCTGGCGAGCTGTTTCGACAACAGCGACCGCAGCATCTCGGTGGTTCGCCCCCCGGGCTGCCCGTCGCCAGTCACTCTACGCGAACTTCCGTTGACGAAAAGCGGGGCGTTATCGGCAGTCGCGGCGGCAGCCAGGACACCCACTGTATATGGATCATAGCTTTCCAGATCGGCGTCATGGAAGATGAGCCGACTCCCGAACGCAAGATAGGCGAGACTACGCATCGCACCCGCCTTGCCGCCGGTCGTGGTGGCCTCTCGGCCCGCGTGACGCTGCAGGACCGACTCCCCACGCACGACCCAGCTGGCGCCCGCGTCGGTCGCGATGCGCATCAGGCCATGTTCGTCCCCGTCCGACGACGGGTCGACAACCACGCCGATCTCGTCCAGCACGCTACGCTCCTGCATCCAGCGTTGCCGGTTGAGTGCGATGATGTCGCCGAGAGTTCGAGCCGCCTCCGGGCCACGGGCCGGGATGAGCAGACTCAGAGTGATGCCCTTGGCGAGTTTGTCGACCTCGATTGAGTCGAGGTCGAGGCTGGTGGGTTCGAGCGTTCGCACGGACGCCCCTCTCTCGTGACCTTTCTTCGGTACGGACAGCCCGTACCGGTGATGACGTCCAGATGGGGATCTGGTGCGGCATTGCCGGCGGTATCAGACGGGCTGGGTAGGGAATCCCCCGGCCACCCCGGACCGCATGATTGCGTACCTCCGTTCACAACGCCTCATCCGCCCGAGTCGTAGCCGGTACCTCCCCGCGTGTTCCGGTTCACCGCTTCCGCCTCTCGACCACCCGGGAACGATCGGTCCGCCACATGCAGGTGCTGGAGCGTCAAAGTATCGGTCTTACGACCGTGTCCGTCACTCCCCATCTTTCTCGAGGGGGAACAACCACCGCTTCTGGGACAAGGAGCGAACACTCGGCGCCGCACCAGCACGGCGCATGACCCCGCCGTGCCACGGAGAGTACCCGACCAAGCGCCCGGAACGGTTACTCCAGGACCGATCCGAAAGAACTACCCCCACACGGCCCGCCGATGCCACCGGATGGGCAGAATCGCTCACGGCGTCCTACTCTCTTTCGATCATGGCCATGGAAGGAAGACCGGCGCGCGGCCGGACCATCCCGAGGACGGACGATCGGGCGGCGCTCGCCGACCTGCCCGCCGCCGTGGCCGCGCTCACCATCGCGTACGCCGGGACACCACGGCGGATACGGCATCCGGGGCTGGGGGCTGTCTACTCGAACCAACCCTCTCGCCGACGTCATGCCCACCGACGTCATGCCCACCGACGTCATGGCCACCGACGTCATGCCCACCGACGTCATGGCCACCGACGTCATGGCCCGGTCTGGCGGAGCCGACCGCGACCCGGTCCCGTCCCGCGGCCTTGGCGGCGTACAGCGCGCGATCCGCGGCTGCGACGAGCGCGAAGGTGTCGTCCGCGTGATCGGGGAGGGCCGCCGCTCCGACCGAGACCGTCACAGCGATCAGCAGCGACTCCTCGCCGGTGTCTCCCCGGACACCGGCACCCGACCGGGCCTGGCCGCGCGCCCTCGTCGGCTCCGCAGACCCCGCAGCCCCGGACTCCCCCGTGCGGGCCGGCGGATCCGGAACTCGCGGCGCGGGCAGGACGATCCGGACGGGTTCTCGTCCGACGCCGCGGCGCAGACGTTCGGCGATATCGGCGAGGGCGTCTCCCCGGACATTCAGCGTGAGCAGCGCGAACTCCTCACCCCCGTAACGGGCGACGACGTCACCGGGACGGGTCACGACCAGCAGTCGCCGAGCCACCTCCGTCAACACCTGATCACCAGCCGGATGGCCGAATCGGTCGTTCACCGACTTGAAGTGGTCGACGTCAACGAGGATCAGCCCCATTCCGGATCCGGTGCGTCGTACCCGACCGGCCGCCAACCTCATCTCGGTCTCCAGATAGCGGCGGGTACGCAGGCCGGTCAGCCCGTCCGTGATCGCCAGACGCCGCTGGTCGGCCTCCAGGCCCGCCATCCGAACGATGATCAGAATCATCATGATCGCACTTACGGCCACGGCGACCAGCAGATCCCGTAGATCACCACGGATCACCTGCACGGCCAGCACGGTCGGAGCCACCAGCCCGGCACTCGACAGTGCCACCAGGCGCCGGCCGCTGCGCGCCTGCGCACGCGGGGACGCCGGCCGCGTGAGGTCGACCATGGTCGGATGCAACCCGGCGGCGCCGAGGGCGAGGTTGCCTGTCAACCAGATCGCGTCGAGGTAGTTGCCGACCTCGAAGGTCCCGTTCGTCTGCTGCACGACGTAGATGGTGTCGGCGGTCAGGTTGGCGAGCAGATTGCCCGCCAACAGGAAGAAGGCGGGTGGGCGGCTCCCGTGCCCCAGCACGAGACGGATGGCCACCCCCAGCAGCGCCAGATCCATCGCCGGATAGGCCACCGAGGTGACGCCGACGAACAGATCATGGTCCGCACGCACCTGCGGCGCGATCAGGTAGAGCCAGGACAACAGAACCGCCGCGAGCAGGAACATCGATCCGTCGAGCAGGCCGGCGATGTCCCGTTCCTGGGTCCGTCGCCGGGTCAGCAGAACGAGACCGACGACGAACAGCGGATAGTGGCCCAGATATAACACATCCGGCAAGGCCGGATACTCTGTGATGTCAAGCACATAGTGAAAGATGTAGAAGGCACCATCGCCTATGGCGTACATCACCTGGCTGATTCCGATCAGCAGCCAGGGACGTCGGTCGGCCAACTCCTGGCGTCGCAGGCCGAGGAACACGGCCCCCGCGGCCGAGGCGCTGAGGCAGAGGTAGATGACCAGCCGGACGGCACGTGGGCCGCCGGTCGTGGGAAACTGGCCGTAGACGAGGATGGCGATCAGACCGAGACAGAGATAGACAAGCCAGACGTGGCTACGCCAAGCGCGCCGCCACGATGGAGCCGGCATCACCCCTCGGTTCGCGACGCGGGATCCGTGCGGGACAGCGGACGTGGCAGCGGTGCCGGGGTCCACCGGGAGGTCCGGGCCGGTGCGTCGTCCAGCTGAACGTGATGCCGTTGATGGGCGTTCGTTGTCGGGTTGACCGAGGGAATCGAACCTGTCGACCGTGCAGGACCGGCTGGCGGTGAACAGCCGCCCCGGAGGGACCGGGCCATGAGCAGCCTCTCAGTGTGGACGTACGGGTGGTACGCGTACCGGCCACGTACGCCTGTGGTGCCTTGCGGCATTCCGTTGCCGCTCACGGCACCTACAGCGCCACTGAGCCCACCCGTCTGGTTTCGACGGGTCGGACCCCGCGACCTACCGAAACCGTATCGAATGGTTGCTCTTCGTACAGGAACATTTGAAGCCCGATGGGCACTATTGTCCGATCATTTGTCCGATCATTGTGCGGGATTCGCCCCGTCCGGACGGATCTCGACTGGCGCGGTCACGAAGGGCGAGCTTCGCCCGGACCACTACGAGCCGATGATCGGCAAGTCAGGCCGACGACCGCCGTCGCGGACGTTTCCGCGACGCGGGTCAGGGGTGGGCGACGAAGTTGAAGTGCGCCCCCGACGCGAAGGTCGTCCGGAACATGGGCAACGTGTAAGGACCGTCGCCGTCCAGATCGAAGATGCGCAGTCCGAGATCATTGTCGACGAGCGTGTACATCTCGTCGGCCGTCGTACCGTAGTCCCGGGCACCGGCACCGAACTCGAAGACGAGATGCGGCCGGCTGGAGCCGATCAACTTCTGGCCGCCCTTGAACACCCCGTACTCGGCCCCCTCGACGTCAACCTTGATCAAGGTTGGCCGGTAGTCGGCCGGCATCGCGTCGTCCAGCGTCTCGACGGCCACCTCGATCCGTTCGACGTCCTCACTGTCGGGCACCCGATCACGCAGCCCGCTGTAGGCGGGCCTGCTGCGGACGTAGGTGAAGGGCAGCACCCCCGGCTGGTCGGCGAGCGCGGCCTGTCGTACCTCCACCGCCGGGAAATCGGTGGTCAACGCCGCGGCCATGTGCGGCAACGGCTCATAGGCGACGTGCCGGCCTCCCGGGGCGTGCCGGAGGATGGTCCGCAGAACGTCACCCTTGTGCGCGCCCACGTCGATACAGTTCGAGTCCTCCCGGAGGACGAAGGACAGCAGCAGCGCCAGATGCCGGTCGTCGCTGCGATTGCGGCGGGCGGTAGGAACGACGTTGTCACGCACCAGCTTCAGCGCCGGGCCGAGGCCGATGTCGACCGCCACCCGCCGGGCCCTTGCCAGCTGCTTTTCCATCCGAGGATCCATCCGCCGCGACCTCCTGTTGTTCAAGCGGTGACCTGCCGGAGTGTCATCGCCGAATGACCCATTATGACAGTCAGTACACCACTATTGGGCGAACATGATCCACGGTCAAGACCAGTAACAGGAATTTCAAGTCCACTTCATTCCCGCTCGACCCCGCTCGACCGATAATCCTTACGTCACGAAAGAGTTCGACTTCTGAACCCTTCCGCAAGGGAAGGGTTCAGAAGTCGCGGCAGACTACCCAGCGAGACCGTTCGACCTCGCATCGGCCGCCGCCGCGATGGAGAAAATCGACGGCGGCCGCGCCGGCATCCCGTCCTCAGCGGGCTCCGGCGAGAATCTGCTCGTCGACCGGCTCCGCGGCGAAGGATCCCACCGGTGGGCAGGTGCAGACCAGGTTGCGATCACCATAGGCGCCGTCGATCCGACGTACCGGGGGCCAGTACTTGGCGGCCCGCAGCGAAGCGACGGGATAGGCCGCCACCGATCGCGGATAAGCGTGTGACCATTCGTTGGCGGTAACCATCTGTGCAGTATGCGGAGCATTATGCAGGGGATTGTCGGTCCGCGGCCAGATACCGTCTCCGACCTTGTCCGCCTCGGCCCGAATGGAGATCATTGCGTCGCAGAAACGATCGATCTCGCCGAGATCCTCACTCTCCGTCGGCTCGACCATCAGTGTTCCGGCAACCGGGAATGACATGGTCGGAGCATGGAAACCGTAGTCGATGAGACGCTTCGCCACGTCGTCCACGGTGACGCCGGTCAGCTTCGTCAACGGCCGTAGGTCCAGAATGCACTCATGGGCGACCAGCCCGTCCCGGCCCGCGTAGAGCACCGGATAGTACGGATGCAGCCGGTGGGCAATGTAGTTGGCGTTCAGGACGGCCACCGAGGTTGCCCGGCGCAGGCCGTCCGCCCCCATCATCCGAATGTAGGCCCACGGAATCATAAGAATTCCGGCCGAGCCCCACGGGGATCCCGAGATCGGGCCCACTCCGGTGGCCGGTCCTGCCTCCGGCCGCAGCGGGTGGTTCGGCAGATAGGGCAGGAGTTTCTCGACCACGGCCACCGGGCCGACCCCCGGACCCCCGCCCCCATGCGGGATGCAGAACGTCTTGTGCAGGTTCAGGTGGCTCACGTCGGCCCCGAACTGCCCCGGCCTGGCGAGCCCCACCAGAGCGTTGAGATTCGCTCCGTCGACGTACACCAGACCGCCGGCCTCATGCACGATCGCGCACGCCTGCCCGATGCCCTCCTCGTACACACCATGGGTCGACGGGTAGGTGACCATCAGCGCGGCCAAGGCGTCCGCGTTCGCGCGGGCCTTGCGGGCCAGATCGTTCAGGTCGACGTTTCCGTCGTCGTCACAGGAGACGACGACCACCCGCATTCCCGCCATCGCGGCGCTCGCCGCATTCGTCCCGTGCGCCGAGGAGGGAATGAGACAGATGTTTCGCACCACGGATCCGGGAACAGCATGATCGCGGTGATAGGCCCGGATGGCGAGCAGCCCGGCGAGCTCACCCTGGCTGCCGGCATTCGGCTGGAGGGAGACCCCCGCATATCCGGTGATCTGCGCGAGCCAACGCTCCAGGTCCTGAATCATCGCGAGGTATCCGGCGGCCTGGTCCAACGGGGCAAATGGATGGATGTCAGCGAATTCCGGCCAGGTGACCGCGGCCATCTCAGTGGTCGCGTTGAGTTTCATCGTGCACGACCCCAGGGGGATCATGCCCCGGTCAAGAGCCAGATCAAGATCGGACAGTCGACGCAGATAGCGGAGCATCGCGGTCTCCGACCGATGGTCGTGGAACACCGGATGCTGCAGGTAGGGATCCGTACGCACCAGTTCGGCGGGCAGCGCCACCGGCTCGTCCGCCGCTTGGTCCGCCTGGTCCGCCTGGTCCGCCTGGTCCGCCTGGTCCGCGCGGGCCACGAGATGATCGTTCGCCGCCGCGACGGACCCGGTCCAGGCCCCGGTCCGGATCTCGGTCCCGGTCCCGGTCCCGGTCCAAGTGATGCCCGCCGTCGCCTCCGGGCCCACCCCGAAGGCCGACCGGACGGCCTCCAGCTCGGCCTGGCCCGTCGTCTCGTTGCAGGAGATACCCACGTGGTCGTCGTCGACCAGCCGCAGGTTCACGCCCCGCGCCAACGCGTCCGCAACCACCTGGGTGGCCCGGCCCGGCACCGCGGCGAGGACGGTGTCGAAGAACGCGTCGTGCACCACCGTCACACCGGCGGCGCGCAGGCCTTCGGCGAGGCGCACCGCGTGCCCGTGGATGCGACGCGCGATCCCGGCCAGGCCCTCCGGGCCGTGGTAGACCGCGTACATGGAGGCGAGTACCGCGGGCAGCACCTGGGCCGTGCAGATGTTGCTCGTCGCCTTCTCCCGTCGGATGTGCTGCTCACGGGTCTGCAGGGTGAGCCGGTACGCGGGTGCGCCGTCCGCATCGACCGACACCCCGACGAGCCGCCCCGGCAGGGACCGTTCCAGCCCCTTGCGCACTGCGAGGTAGCCGGCGTGCGGGCCTCCGAAGGACAGCGGTAGTCCGAACCGCTGCGTGCTCCCCACCGCGATGTCCGCGCCGAGGTCGCCAGGCGCCCGCAGCAGGGTCAGCGCCAGCGGATCGGCGGCGATCGTGACGACGATGCCGCGCTCCCTCGCCGATGCGATCACAGCACGCACATCCCGCAGGACGCCCGCCGGCCCGGGATAGGACAGCAGCAGGCCGAAGGCCGCATCCAGCTGCGCCGGGCCCACGGCCGTGAGTCCGGCTGCGAGATCCGCGACCACCACATTGATCCCCAGCGCCTCCGCCCTGGTCGCGACCACCGAGACGGTCTGCGGGAGGGTGTCGGCATCGATGAGGAACGTCGCGCGGGAACCCTTCGCCGTCCGAAACGCGATCTGCATCGCCTCGGCCGCCGCGGTCGGCTCGTCCAGCAGGGAGGCTCCGGCCACCGCAAGGCCGGTCAAATCAGTGATCATCGTCTGGAAGTTGAGCAACGCTTCCAGGCGGCCCTGGGAGATCTCCGGCTGGTACGGCGTGTACGCCGTATACCACGCGGGGTTCTCCAGGACGTTGCGCTGGATGACTCCCGGCATCACCGCGGGATGGAATCCCAGCCCGATCATCGAGGAAACCGGTCGGTTCCTGCTACCGAACGCGCGTAGGGCCGCGAGCACCGCGGGCTCGCTCAGCGCCGCGGGAAGATCCAGATCATGGTCACGGATGCTTGCCGGGACGGCCGCGTCGGTGAGCGCGGCCAGTGATTCCACCCGCAGCGCATCCAGCATCTCCCGTTGGGATGACGGGTCCGGGCCGATGTGCCGATCGGCGAACCGCGGGATGGCCGCGGCGGGCAGCCGCCTCGCACCGTTCCTGCCCACCGCCGCGGCACTGCCCTGTCGCGGCGCCCCCGACCGCGCGTGCGACGACGCGGGACTGATGGTGGCGGTCGTGGCGGTCGTGGCCGGTCCATCGGCGGTCGTGGCCGGTCCATCGGCATAGGGGGTGTCGTCGTACTCGGTGACGTCAGGCATGATGACTGCTCCGGAGGTCGGGCGACGACGGATCATGCCGGCGCCGCGGCGGGCCTCCCCCTCTGTCATTGACCTGAGAGCTTCACCAGCGCCGCCGCCGGCAGTCCGGGGAGCTGCGGGCGGGGAACGCGGCTTTCACCGTCGGCGGGACACCCCACGGCGTCCACTTTCCAGAGTTGCCTGACCCGGCGGTTGGGGGCCTGAGAGTTTATGGGGAGAGCTTGCTCCTTCGGCGTCCCGAACGGCGAGCGACCGGGACTCTCCCGCACGGGCGTGAGCGGCATCGGTATGGAGTTGTGGGACGGGGCACGGATGACCCGGGGATGCCTACCAGTAGCGAATGATCGACTCCCAACTGGCGCCGGTCCCCTCGACGCCGGCTGCGTTCAGCCACGATTCCACTCCCCGAACACTAGCTGCGGGGGCCCCGCGGGCCAACCAGCGTCCCCCACCGAAACCTGTCCGCAACATGAACACACGAACCCGTGGGGCCGTGGGCCCCGACCACGGGCTCACGGGCCCCCGGGCTCATCGTTCGTCCGCCATCCGATCCCGCGGGCGGTGGCAGCGGCCTCGGCGTCAAGGCCGCCCGCCGGTAGGCGATACGAGCGCGGATATCTATATATTTAGACACATGTCACAACTCTGCAAAAAATATCAAGAAACATCAAGATTCCGAGATGTGCTTCAGGACTGACGTCGAAAAACCGGGCCATGCCCCCTGGAATGCCCTCCCGATGCTCTCCCACCCGCGCGGACGACACCTACACAGATGAAATGCGAGGTATCGCCGGGTCGCCGGACTGCACGCGCATCATACGGTTCATCTGCACCATCCGACGCCGACGCCCGCCATGAAAGGTGCGGCCGGGCAGGCCGAACGCGGACACAGACACGAGGGCGTCATCACACGAGCTGGATAGGAAGACGGCCAGTAAGCCGTCATCGTCGACTAGCCGGCAAAAAATTCGCCATGACAATTGATCATGTGGCAACCACCGCCTGGGGTTGAACCGGTGCGGCGTCTGGACTTAACCTACGGATGCCGGCTGCGCGAGCTTCATTGCACTAGCTTCATTGCACGGCGACCACTCTGGGCGATGGCAAGTAGGAGGAGAACTCCTCTTTCCGCCGTCCAACATCACGGGGAGGTAGAGCTCGATGCAGGGCCTTCGGTCACTGTTCAGAGGTCGATGCGCCCTTATCCCGTCACTCCACACGCAGGGCACGGATGCGTATCCGCATCCCGGCAGCCCGGCGGTCGCCGGGGTGCCAGCGGGGAGACCGGTACAGCCGTTCCACCATTGGAACCCGACCGGGCCATGAGATCGCTCCAGAGAGCACAGTCCTTCGGCCAGCTGGCATCCCTGGTCAGCCTGATCGGGGTGGGTGTCGCGCTCAGCGCGCTGTTTCAGCTGTTCCACCTGCCGAATATCTCGAAGGTGCACGGCTATCGGATGGCCATCGCGGTGCTGCTGGCGGTCGGCCTGTACGGCGCCACGCTGGGGATCGCCCGCGCGGCCTGGGCGGACATCCGCCGGATCGTGCTCGTCGTCACCGTGGGCGTCGCCCTCAAGGCCCTGCTGATCGGTGGCGCCCTGGCCCTCGCGCTCGGCGACCCGCTGTACCTTCTTCTTGGCGTGGTGGTCGCCCAGATCGATCCCCTGTCGGTAGCCACGCTCACCTCGGGTTCGCGAATGTCCGAACGCGGTCAGGATCTCCTGCGCAGCTGGGCTGCCTTCGACGATCCCGTGACGGTACTCCTTACTGTGTCCCTGGTCACAGCGGTCGGTTCGACGTTCGTCAAGGACCAGCCCGCGATGACGCCGGATCTCGGTGGACCGTCGGGAGTCAGCGGTTTCTTCGTCGGCTTGGCGCTCAACCTCGGCCTCGTCACCCTCACCGCCCTGCTGTGGCGGGGCGCCAAGAGAAACGCGACCAGCGCCCTGGCATTGACAACGGGTCTGATCATGGTGGCAGCAGGGTTCTTTCTCATGCTGGCGGTAGCAATCGGTGGGCTGATCCTCCGTCCCGATGCCAAGCTCTTCCCCGAGCGCGGGGACGACTTCTTCCCCCACCTCGTGGAGAGGACCGTACGGGTCGCGTTCTATGGTGCGGCGGTCGCGCTCGGCCTGCTTCTCTCCGGCGGAATCGCCTTTGTCCACGGGGCCGCTCTGGGAGCCGCAGCCTTCGCCGCACAGGGTCTCGTCGGCTACCTTCTGACCCACCGCATGTCCCGACGTGACCGGGTTTATCTGGCCGCTTCCCAACAGAACGGCATCACGAGTATCGTGCTGTCCCTGGCCTTGGAGCCGGCGATTCCCGGGGTCGCCGCCGTCGTCGCTCCGGCGATCGTCACCATCAACCTGCTGCACTGGCTGATCAATCGCTGGATCGGCACCAGGCCGAGCGTCTTCGGAATCACCGCCGCGGACGACGCGGCCTTCGACGACCGCGGCCTTCGACGACCGCAGCCTGCCGCTGCGGGAGATGTCCCCGCGGGGCAGCGACCTGCTGGCTGTTGAGTAAGTGATGCGATGTGTGAGTGAACTTGAAGCAGGGGGCGCAGCGTGCGGGTGCCCACTACGTCACCGCCTACCGCTGGTTTCGGGAAGGGAAGCTGCCCGTACCGGCGCGCCCGGTCGGGCAGCTGATCCTGGTCGAGCCGTCCGCCGTCGAACGCCCCGCGGGAGCCGCCGCGGTGTACGCGCGGGTCTCCCCCGCCGACCGGCGTCCCGGCCCTGACCGTCCGGTTGCCCGTGTCACCGCATGGGCAACCGGACGTGAGCTCGAAGACCTGCTCCGGCTGTGGGGCCGCCATCCGGCAACAGGTGGCTGCGAGCAAGGCGCCTACTCATGCTTCATGACCCGCAACGGTCAGACGAAGACCGTCTCGGCTGGGCGCAGGAGCCGCGCCAAGGCCTCGGCCGGAAGCACCGCAGCATCGGCCGGATGGGTTGAAAGCGGAGCAATCTGGGTGCGGTAGCAGTCGACCGCTCGCTGCTTGGCCCGATGCACGTCGACGGGAAGATGCACCCGTCGCGCCCTGGCCCAAGGAACTCGCGGGTCGTCCGGCACCGCCCAGTGCCAGGTCCAGATGGGGTACTCGAGCAGCCGGGTGCCCGCCCGCGCGGCGGCGATCTCCGCCGCCCGACCCGTCGCCTCATGATCTGGATGACGATCCCCGGCATACGTCGCGAGCAGCCACCCGTCGGCGGTGAGCAACGGTTCCAGCTGGTCGGCCAACAACTCCTCGTGCCCGGCGACCCGCCCGTCGCGCAGGCCGACCCGATGCACCGGTACCTGGGCCAGGCCGAGTTCGGCGAGAGCGGAATGCTGTTCCGCCACCCGTCGCCGCGCAAGCTCGGCCGGCGACAGCGTCGGAGATCCGGGATGGGATGCATCACCATCAGTCACAGCAACAACGGTGAGCGACACACTCAGCGTAGACAGGATGGTCATCAGACCACCGATGCCCAGCACCTCATCGTCCGGGTGGGGAGCCACGATCACCGCGTTTGTGGGCGGAACGGTCAGGTCCAGCTCCGCCCACCCCGGATCCCATCCCTGCCAGACCGATTCGGGGGTCCCGCTGTCGTCGGCGAAGGGCCGACGCTCGTCCGCCACGCGTTCCTCCTGCATCGTTCTTCCATACGGCATGCGGCGCGGCACCGCACGGACATCGGTGCGGTCATCGGCAACGCCACACGCACGGGGCGGCATAGCGCCCCCACGACGCCGGCAGGCACCATCACAGTCCCATCTTCCGGGCACAGTCCCATCTTTCGGACAAAGCCCACTCTCCCGGGTGCGCCCACGTCGCAAGCAGGGTGGGCGGGGCGGGACTGCGCTGGGCTTGAGCGACGGGCCGAAACGCGACGGGCCAGAACGCGACGGGCCAGAACGCGACGAGACGCGGGAACTGCGTGGAGCCGGTGATGATCGAGGGGTACCGATCGTTCGAGCTGATAGGGCACGGCGGTTTCAGCACGGTCTACCGCGCGGAACAGGAGATATTCGATCGCCGGGCCGCCGTCAAGGTGATGCATTCCGATCTGCGGGATCCCGCGGCCGAGCGTCGTTTCGTGCGCGCATGCAAGGCGACCGGGCGCCCCACCGGACATCCGCGCCAACACGGATACAGCCAGGCATGGGAGTACCTACCGGCTACAGTCGTCACCCTGGACGGACAGAACGAGCCCATTCCGGGGGTACCGGCCTGTTCGGGCTATCTGTAGCCGTTGCGCGAGTACGGCCGGGAACGGGCCCCTCGGTCGAGGCCACGCCGTCGAGGCCATGCTGTCCATCCGGCGGAGTCCAAGGTCCATCCGCCGGTCCGTCCGGCACCCGATGTCGGCCGACCGGAGTGCCACGGTCAGATGCCGACGAGACGACGCGGGGACGGGATGGTCTCGACGACCTCGTCCACGACGTCCTCGGCGATGACGCGGCGCAGTTCCGCCTCGGGGCTCAGCACCAGCCGGTGTGCCAGGACCGGCTTGGCCAGCACCTTGACATCGTCGGGGGTCACGAAGGCCCGTCCCTGCGACGCGGCACGCACCTGGACGGCCCGAAGCAGCGCGATACTGCCCCGTGGGCTCGCCCCCAGGCGGACGACATCCGGCAGCGTGCGGGTCGCGGCGACCAGATCGACGATGTACCGCCGGAGGGCGGGTGCCACATGGATGGCGAGTGTCCGGGCCGCGTGGGCCACCACGTCCTCCGCCCGCATCACCGGTCTCAGATCCTCGATGCGCCGACCCACCTGCCGACCATCGAGGATCTCCAGCTCCGCAGCGAGGGAGGGATATCCCATCCGCAGTCGCATGAGGAACCGGTCCAAGCGGGCCTCGGGCAGGCTGTACGTGCCGTCCAGGTCGATCGGGTTCTGCGTCGCGACGACCATGAAGGGCCGCGGCACCGTATAGCCGGTCCCATCGACGGTGACCCGCCCCTCCTCCATGGCCTCCAGCAGAGCCGACTGCGTCTTCGGCGAGGCGCGGTTGATCCCATCGCCGATGACAAGATTGGTGAACACCGGGCCCGCGCGGAGTCCGAACTCGCCGGCACGCTGGTTGTAGACCATCGTCCCGATGATGTCCGCGGGCAGCAGGTCGGGCGTGAACTGGATGCGATGACAGCCGGCGCCCACCGACGCGGCGAGGCTGCGGGCCAGGGAGGTCTTCCCCAGACCGGGGACATCCTCGACGAGGAGATGGCCGTCGGCGAACATACAGATCGTCGCGAGATCCACCACCTCACGCTTGCCGCGGATGACCTTCTCGACGTTTGCGACCACATCATGGAAGGAGGCTGAGAACGTGGCAACCGCGGACCGGTCGCCAGACGTACTGTCGCGGCCGTCGCCCATGCGGGTCACGCGCTGCCTCCTAGCCCAGTGGTGTCGGGGAACGAGGACCGTCCGAGCGATGCGGACAGCGTGCTCAATCACCGGAATGGGCTCCTCGTGGGTTGATGGAGGCGGACCGTGCCGGGCGAGGGGGCAACCGGCCCGGTCCGCCCACGGGCGGCGGGGGGAACCGCCCGGGTACGGCGGCCCGCGGCGGCCGTCGCCGCCGCAGAGCCGATCCGTTCCGCTGCGATAGACGACGAGCCGACCCGCTTCGTTGTTCCATAACCCGACTGAATTGTCGATCCAGTGATCCTATGACCGGATGGTATCGTCGATCGCTTCGATTCGTGCAGATCTTGCTACTCTCCGTAGAGATCTGGGTGTGACATCACGAAAGGCGGCACGAGGGTCGCAACCTGTCGACCGAGAGAGGCGTCTTACGCGACAAGAACGACAACCCCGCCCAGACGGACCATCCCGAGATGGGCAACATCAGCCCAAGATGCTTATGGCCTGTCCGCGTATTGTTGGGTGATACGTGGAGATGTGGTGAGCGATGTNCCCCTCCTACGGCGCTCACCCGGAGGTGTCTGTGTGGGCGGGGTGGCCCGCCCACACAGACACCGGCACCGCAGCCAGACGGCGTCGGGCCCATGAACGAAAATCGATGGCCAGCCGGTCCAGGCCCCTCAGTTCGACGACGCGGAATCCGACAACGTCGCGCAGGCCGCGGTCGTGCAGGCCGCGGGACCCGGGTCGAAGCCGGCGGTTGCATGGTGAGGACATGGGTGAGGACGAGGTAGGCACCGCTGGGCAGGGCGTCCACGAGGCGGCGGACAATGCCAGGCTTCAGGAACGGTCCGGATGCGGTCGGTGGCGGGCGGCTGGACGGCCGTCGGGCCACCCGGGGCGGTAGGAAAGGAAGTGCGTGCGCACGCGGGCGGTCACCGAGATCCATAAACCCGCGGAGCAAGATCCGTGAACCCGCGGAGGCCCTACGGATAGTGAGGTGCAGAACCCGCGACGCATCATTCGTCACGTTTTGTAGCTTCATCAGAGATACATTAACGCGAAGGAAACACTGATTTACGCCCCAGAAACCCTACCGTGCGAGCCTCCTTCTACGTATCACCCGGCTTCCACCCTCGAGCCGGGCAGGCCAACCGGTAATCTCAGCACGGTGAGGTGATTACAGCTATGCACGACATTGTGACGATAGCCGCCACTATTAACGAGCGTCCCACTCTCGAGGAAACCGACGCGATGCTGGCCGAATTGCGGCGGCTACCACGCGATGGGAAGACCATCGAGCTGATCGATGAACTGCTCGAATTCCGGTCGCTCCTGAAGGCGACGGCCTGAGCTGTACCCCCGGAGCGACCGGAATCGAACGATCGGAACCAGTAATTATCCCGACAACCCGGCGGAGTTTCGTGTTCCGGACGGTGTCGTCGGATCACCCGTCTGTCGGGTTACTGCTGACCCCCGCCGAACGGCTGGCCCTGCTGCTGCTCGCCGCCCAGCCCCGAGGCGAAACGCTCCCCAGCGATTCCTCCACCCTGAACACCCGCGCCTACTCCCGCAAGCTCCAGGAGTCGGTTCTCGACGTACCGCTCGCTGTGGTGCGTCTTGTCCGCGATCCGCTGGACGAGGTCGTTGACGCTCGTCGCAGAGTCAAGGTCCGCCGGGCTCACCTGACCGAACTGGTCAAGGATACGGTAACGAATCTGCCGCCAGTTCTGCCGCAGCTGCTGTTCCACCTGCTGCACCTGCTGCTGTTGAGCCATTTTCCCTCTTTCTCCTCTCGAGCAGAACATCCGGATGCGTGTCGGCCAGCACCGGCCGGCACGGGAGGGACGTTACCGCAGCCGAGTCGGGCGACGTCAAACCCGAGAACCGATATGAATGTATCCTCATGCATCCGACGTCCGGCACCTGCGAGTCGCATTCAGAGCACATCGCTTCGTGCTGGTTGAGAAGATGACCGCAGCAGGGTGGAACTCGCACCAAGGGAACAAAGTGCCGCACTGTACAGGATTCTTGAAATCTCGGTTGAACAACGTTTCAGAGCGGCGGAAATCCTGGACGATGGGCGGGTGGTCATCCGTCCGCATGCCCCTCGGCCTGCCGGCAGGTGCCGGTCCAGAAAAGTCAGTACGTGGACCCCGCCGCCCCGAGAGTTAGACAGACCACCATCAACCCAAACGGACGCTCGCTCAGTGAGCCTCATACCTCATTCGAGTCCCCAGCGGGTGGCGGTGAGGTCGAGGCGGTCCTTGACGAGGTGGCGGCAGGTGCCCTCGACGACGCCGGTCGCGATCGGCCAGCCGTTGGCGAGCGCGGTGTCGTAGCCGAGGTAGGCGGCTTTGGCGGTCAGGTAGGGGGCTTTGGCGGTCAGCCAGTTCCGGGCCAGCTCGGCCGCCTGGCGCTCGCCGACCCGCTGCCCGGTGAACCGCTCCACCGTGGCGACCGGCGCCACCCCGGCCCGCGTCTCCCGTTCGGCGAGCCTGTCCAGACAGGCCTGCAGCAGCGCCCGCTGCACCTCCCTGCCCCGATCGTGGATCAGCTCCTCGAGCGCGTCGGCTGTCGACCCCGCCGCGGCGCTGCCCGCCAGGTCCGCCTCCAGCGCGGAGTACAGTGCACGCGCCGCCGCGAACAACCCCGCCCGCGCGGCTTCCGTCGCTACTCTGCGCCTGGCTCTGGGTGCCAGCCAGCGCCCGATCGGCCTGGGCGCACCACGAACATGGTCCCTCGGCGACAGGCCATCGAGCACAGCATCGAAGTCCGTGCACGACCGGCTCGACACCCCAGGTCAGCGGACGCTCCGGCTCGGCCGGGTCGCCGGTGTTGACCTCCAGGCCGTGGATGAACGCGAACATAGCTCGGCCAGGCTGACAGCCGCGCCACGACGATCGGCCCCTCGGCAATGACCTCGTGCCAGGCCTCCGCATACCGACAGGCAAGATTCTCATCGACGGAGGCAATGACGTCGACCGGTGCCGCCGCGCGGACCGGAGATCCTCCACATAGATCAGGAGGACTATTCAGAACCCTTCAATCAAGATCCTTAGCGGCGCCCTGCCCTACGACAATGCATGATCTAGATCATCTGAGCTGAGAGGCCTGGATAAGCCTCCTCGTAGGTGCCCCTGATCGAGGACAGCACGGCCGGCGAGCGCGGTGACCACCAACGTTCACGAGGTCGGATCCGCATGATCGCGCAGCGGCCGAACTGTGGGAAGCCAGGCACGGTTCAGGGACCGCAGACCGTACTCAGGTCCCCCAAATTCACCGGCCGTCGGCTAGGACAGTTCGGCTAGGACGGTTTAAGTAGGTACGGCGATGGTCCAGGGCAGAGGTGGAGGGGCCGATGCAGGACGGATGGCTGGGACGGCTCACCAGAGCGTTCCCCGACGACCCCGGGCTGATCAACCTCAAGGCGGCCGTCCGGGTTGCCTTCATCGCCCCCACGCTGCTGGCCGTCACCTATCTGGCTGGTGGGGACGTGCGGCTGAGCCTGTTCGCCTGGTTCGGCGCCTACACCCTGCTGGAGTTCATCGACTTCACCGGGCCGACCAAGACCAGGCTGTTGGCCTACGTCGCGTTCGTGCTTATCACCGTCTCGCTCATCGTCATCGGCGCGTTGTGCTCCCGGACACCTTGGCTGGCGGCACCGGTGACCGCGCTGGTCGCCCTGGTCGTGCTGTTTTCCGGGGTCCTCAACGCGTATTTCGCCGCCGCCGGACGGGCCACGCTGATGGCCTTCGTCCTGTCGGTGATGACGCCTGGCCCGGTGTCCGCCATTCCGGAACGGCTCGCCGGCTGGGGGGCCGCCATGGTGGTGGCCGTCACCGCGGCCATGGTGCTGTGGACGGAGCGGCCCCCAACACGGCTGCGTGCCGCGCTGGCCCAGGCGTGTCGGTCGATGGCCGCCGGGGTGGCGTGGACGACCATGCCTTTTCCGCAGTCTGACGGGGCCGGTGCGGACGGGACCGGTGCGGACGGGACCGGGGCGGACGGGACCGGGGCGGACGAAGTTCCCCGGATCTGGACCGACGTGTTCCACCTGCGCCGCAGGTTCGCCGAGACCGCGCACCGGCCCAGCGGTGTCGGCGGGCGCACCGCGGCGCTGGGGTATCTCGTCGTGGACGTCAACTGGCTGGTCCCGTTCGCCGAACCGCGTGCGGACCGGAATCGGATCGCGGCGGCATGCTTCCCCCGCGAAGCTGCCGAGATCCACACCGCCGCCGCTGCCACGCTCGCCGCCGCGGCCGATCGACTCGACCGCGGTCCACGGCCGAGCGAGAGGCTCGGCCTGGACCGTTTGGAGCGGGCTGAGCGGAGGATGCGCACGGCCCTGCTGGACTACCTGGAGGGGCAAGTCAGCCGGCCGGCGCCGGACGCTGACGGGTGGAGCGCCCGATCGGCCCAGAAGATGGATGATCTCGTGGTCGCCGAGTCGGAGCAGCCGCCGGCGGACCTCGCGATCGCCGAGGCGTTCCGGCTGCGCAGGCTGGCCCGGGGGACCCGGGAGCTGGCGACGAACGTGCTGCAGGTGACCGCGCCGGCACCGGCGCTGCGCTCCTGGGTGCGGCCGCGTGGCTGGCCCGCCAGGCTAAGGCGGCTCACCCGGCGAGGCGCCGCCGCCACCGATCTGGCCGCCGGATATGCCAGCATCCGGTCGGTGTGGTTCCGCAACAGCGTCCGCGGCGGCGTGGGGCTCGCCCTCGCTGTCGCCCTGGCCCAGAACACCGAGGTGCAGCACGGCTTCTGGGTCGTGCTGGGTACCCTGTCGGTGCTGCGGTCGAACGTGGTGGCGACCAGCTCGACGATCCTGCGGGACCTGCTGGGCACCGGGATCGGCATTGTGGTGGGTGGCCTGTTCGTCGCCCTGATCGGTACCCACACCGTAGTATCGTGGCCGCTGCTGCCGCTGGCTGTGTTCGTCGCCGGCTACATGCGACGGAAGTCGTTCTTCGCGCTGGGCCAGGCAGGCTTCACCGTTGCCATCCTCATCCTTTTCAACATCGTTGAACCATTAGGCTGGCGGGTGGGGCTGGTCCGCATTCAGGACGTTATGATCGGCTTCGGGGTTAGCCTGGCCGTGGGAGCGCTGCTGTGGCCGCGAGGAGCGGCGGCGGTAATCCGGCACCGTGCCGCCGCGGCCTATCGGATGGGCGCGGCTTTCCTCGCCCTGGTCGTCATGCGGGCACCCGGTGATGACGATCCGCCCAGCGCCCGGCCGCGAACCTCGCCCTGGCTGGACCCGGCCTATACCGACATGTCGGGCCATCCGGACGGCCCCGCGGACACCATCGGTGTGCTCGTGAGCCGGGTCGGCGCCTCCCGAACAGCCGGCGCATCCCAAACAGCCGGCGCATCCCGAACAGAGGACGCCGACACCGCGGGCCCGGACGATGCGGCCCTCCGCCGTCCCAGCCGGGACCAGCAGGTGGCCGCCGCGGCCCGCGATGCCATCCGCGCCGGGCGGCTGCTCGACGACGCGGTCCGTCAGTACCTGTCGGAGCAGCCTGACGGCCGGCTCGACGTCGACGCGCTCATGACCGTCGTCGGCGGGGCGCTGCGGCTGCGCCGGACCGCGCAGCTGCTGCACGCCGGCGACGTGCCCTGGCCGGCCGACATCCTGCGGGCCGGGGGCGGCGTCAACATGATCGCCTCGACCATAGAGATCTCCGCCGCGCTGCCCGATCTGGCCGCAGCCCAGGAAGCGGTCACGGTGGAGACGACCGAGCTGTGCGACTGGTATCTGCGGTTCGCCGAGGCACTCGGCGGCGGCAAGCCTCCGCCGCCGGCAGACCCGAACCCCACTCCCGGCCCGGCCAGCATGGCGGCGCTGGCCGTGGTGCGCCATGGCGCCGCCGCGCACCGACGCCCGGAACTACGCGCCGGCGTGGCGCTCGCAGCACGCGCGACCTATCTCGACATCCTGCGTGGTCTGCAACCGATGCTCACTGACGCGGGCCTGGCGCTCGTTCACCAGGGCCCCGCTGGACGCCGCGGCTGGGCGGCCGACGTACGACCCCGGCGGACTCGCCGGATGCCACGCTGATGAACCCATCCGTTCGCTGACTTCGTTACGGTCGCCCGTCGTGGCGCAGGTGCCCCACCTGCGCCACGACGGCCGATCAGTTCACCTGGGCGTGCCGCCGGCCATCGGCCGCCGGGACGAGCCGGCCGCAGGCCGCCGGGTCGGTCGCCTCCTCGGGCAGGGCCGGATTGAGCTCGCTGCGGCCGGGGCCGTCGTAGCGGCCGTTGTGGCTGAAGTCGACACCGTGCTGTTCGATCACGCCCTCACCGGCCCGCAACTGCGCGGCGACCGCCGGGGTGACCGTGAACGTGCGGTGGTAGGTCGCATTCCCAACCGGGAACCTCGCCACCGCCAGCTCGCTGGCCGGGCTGGTGTCGCCGGACGTGGTCAGCGACACCGCGACCGGGCCACGCCACGGGTTGCCGTCAACGGTCCGGAAGTGGCCGTGGACGCCGGTGCCGGTCACGTTCGGCGGTGGACAGACGTGGCGGCCACCGATATGGATGTGCTGCGCGTGCGGCAGAGCCGGCGCCAGCCCGCGACTGAAGATCGAGATGGTGAGTTGGTCGCCCCGCAGGATCGCGGTAGCGGTGCTGCGGGCGCCGGAATGGTTCAACGGCATGAGTGTCGCTTGAAGGAAGGTCTCCGCGGCGCCGGAGCCGGGTGTCGGCCCGCCGCGGCCACCGTCGGCGGCCGCGGGTGTCGCGGCAAGCGCCGACAAGACCCCCAGCCCGACGGCAGGCAGCAGCACCTTTCGAATCAACTGACTACTCACAGTCATGAAGTCATAGAAGGACGTGGGCCCGGACGCGTCAAATCGACCGACCGAAACCTGCGGGGTGCCAGAACTGGGTCATCGGCGTTGATCTAGGCTTTTAGGCGGCCCGTTCGTATTCGTTGATCAAGCCGCCGAGGGCGGGGCGACGTGTGGTCCTTTTCTTGGTCAGATCAGCAACGGGATGGTCGGGCCGTGGTGGCTGAAGATCGCGACTACGGTGGGGCGTCGTTCGCTGTAGCGGGCCGCGTAGGCGTCCGCCTGGGAGTTCGGGGCGGGATCGCGACCGCGGTGATGCCGGCGTCGGCGAGGACCGCGTCGGCGAGGACCGCGTCGGCGAGGACCGCGTCGGCGAGGACCGCGTCGGCGAGGACCGCGTCGAACGATGCGGTGAGTCGAACGATGCGGTGAACTGTCCCGCCCGGTCACGGATCAGGAACGGACTTCGGGTGGATGCGGCGCAGCACTGCGACCTCGTGCCGCAGCACGAGCAACTCGATGTCCTTGGATGCCGACGACCGGCCGAGCAGCACCAGCCAGCCCCACACACCCGAACGAAGATCAGACAGAACAGATAGAACAGCCACACCGACGCAGGTGACCATGATGCCGGCAGCCGCGCCGCACATCGTCCCAGCTCACAGGCCCAAGCCGACTTCTGGCGCCCCACAGGCCGGCCGAGAGTACATGTCCCAACAGTTGATCCGCCGCTATTTGCGATGATATACCCTAAAATCGGTAGCCGAGGGTGGCCCACAGGCCACACTCCGACTGGATCTTCCTGCTTCGCCGGGTTCGCCCGGCCGAGCCAGCGTAAGGAGAGACGTGGCTGAGCAGCACAATGGCACCGGGAACTCGACGGGCCATTCGAAGATCGACACGACGACGCCGCATTCAGCTCGGATCTGGAACTACTGGATGGGCGGCAAGGACAACTACCCGGTGGACCGCGAGGCCGGCGACGCCTACATCAAGGTGTTCCCGGGGATCGTCACCCTGGCCAAGGAGTCCCGGCGGTTCCTCATCCGGGCTGTGGCCCACCTCGCCGGCGAGAGGGGCGTCCACCAGTTCCTCGACATCGGCACTGGCCTGCCGACGATGCAGAACACCCATGAAGTCGCCCAGCGCATCGCACCCGAGTCCCGCATCGTGTACGTCGACAATGACCCGCTGGTACTAGTACACGCCCGCGCCCTGCTGGTCAACACCACGCCGGAAGGTGTGACAACCTATCTCGACGCTGATCTCCACGATCCGGACCGGATCATTGCTGGTGCCAAGAACGTACTGAACTTCAACGAGCCGATCGTCGTCATGTTCATGGGGATCCTGGGGCACGTCGCCGACTTTGATGAGGCGCGGGCGATCGTGGCGCGGGTGGTGGCCGCCGTCCCGTCCGGCAGCTATCTACTGCTGTGGGACAGCACCAACACCAGCGAGGGCTTCGACGAAGCCCAGCAGGGCTATGACGACACGGGCGCGGTCCCCTACATCCTGCGCAGTCCGGATCAGGTTGCCCGTTTCTTCGACGGTCTGGAACTTCTAGAGCCGGGTGTGGTGTCGATCTCGCAGTGGCAGCCGGACGGCGCCGAGGGCTTTGCCGCAGTGGATGGATACGGCGCCGTGGCCCGTAAGCCGTAGAATTGGATGATCTAACTTTTGAAGGTTTCGCGCGGCCCTACCTACCGATAACGGGGAAGTAACGCAACACGCCCGGGTCCCATCCCTATGTACTCCTCCGGGAGAAACGGCCGCCGCGCGTGCCGTTGCCCGCGTGGGATGGCGCCGACGGCGGGTCGTACGACCTCGTGGCCGCCCTCGCCGGCCGGCGCTGCGCGGGTACGCCGCCAGCGGTTTCGCGGCGCCGATCCAGGTGCACCAGCGCAGGGAGGACGACCGCTCGCACCACGAATGCGTCGAGCGCCACACCGACCGCCAGACCCACCCCGAGCAGCTTCAGCGTGCGGGACGGCTGCGCCACGACCACCGACAACGCCAGGATCATGATGAGGTTCATGGTGAGGACGACGTGCCCCACGTCGGCATGGCCGCGGCTGACCGCGTCGCCTTCGAGCGCCCGCCAGCCTGGCGCATCGGTTTCGCGCAGTCTGCTCAGCAGGCTCAGGTTCATGCCCGGGGATAGGCCGAACCCGACGACCAGCACGAAGACCAGGATGAACGGTTCGATCGGACCGGCCTGGAGGCCCAGTTTCCCGGCGAAACGGTCCTGCTGGAAGACCGTCGCCAGGACACCGACCGTCGCAAGGCCGCACGACAGCTCCGAAACGGCGAGCACGGCGGCGGTGACGCGCGAGGACGCCGTGAGGAAGGTCAGCGCGCCCACCGCGAGCAGGACCACGAACGCGAACATCGGCAGCGCGTCGCGGAAGTCCGCGGCCATGTCGGCGAACAACGCCGCCTGCCCGCCCACGTAAGCGCGGCTCACGGTGGGCCGCAGTACCGCCGGCAGGACGTCGTTGCGCAGTCGGTGCACCAGATCGTAGGAGTCCGTCGACCGGGGCCCCGCCTGCGGCAGTACCTGGATCAGGGCCAGGCCCGACTCGGGACTGTCGAACGAAACGTATGCGTGTTTGACCCCCGGCGTCGTGTTGAGGGCGGCGACGACGTCGGTCACGGCGACGGTCCGGCTGCCCTCCCCCCGGTCGACGACGACGAGCATCGGCCCGTTGAGACCGCTGAAGAAGTCGCGGCTGACCACGTCATACGCGCGTCGCGCGGTGGCCGACGTGGGCTCCGCGCCCGCGTCGGCGCCACCGAGCCGCAGGGTTACCACCGGTGCCGCCATGGCGACAAGCAGCACACACGCCACGGCCACGGCGACAGCCGGGTGGCGCCCCACCTGCCTGGCCCACCACGATCGCACGCCCGGCCGGTGCGGTAGGCCACGACCCGTCGTGGTCAGGGAATGCCGTCCGACCCAGCCCAGCATCCGGGTGCCGCCGAGGACGAGCAGCGCTGGCAACAGCGTGAGGGTGACCAGGGCGCTGAGCACCCCGGCCACCCCGGCCGCGAGGGCGACTCCCGTGAATGGGCCCAGGTCCAGCAGGAGCACGCCGGTCATCGCCACGCTCAGGCACACGCCACCGGAGGCCAGGGCGGCGACCGACTTCACCATCGCCTCGGTGGCCGCGTCGACCGGGCCCACACCCCGTGCCAACGCGGTCTGCGCCCGGTACACGACCAGGACGGACCCGCCCAGGCTGACCCCGAGGGCGATCATGCCGCCAAGCAGAGCGGCGAAGGGAGTAGTCAGGACATGGTGGGACAGTACTGTCGTGACGGCCACGGTGGTGACGGTGGCCATGGCCGCGACGACAGCGGCGATCATGGCGGCCACCCTCGAACGCAGGGTCAGGCACAAGACCGCCAGCGCGACGGCGAGAGCGGCCAGCAGCGGTCGGATCGGGACGCCGGCCGAGGTGAGCGCGGTCGCGCCCGGTCCGCCCAGCTCCACCTGAAGCTCGGGACCGCCGTAGGACCGGGCCGTGGCCGAGACCCGTTTGATCGCGCCGAGGTCGAGTTCGAGCGCCGACGCTTTCATGATTACCGGAGCCACCGCCGTGCGCCCGTCGGCACTGACCGGTGACACACCCAGCACCATCCTGCCTAGTGGTCCGAACGGGTCGGCGACGGTGAGTACCCCCGGCAGCTTCCCGACATCGGCGAGCAGCTCCTCGACCTGTCGGTGCACCAGCGGGTCCGCCAGCGTGCCGCGCCTGGCGTGCAGCACGATCTGTTCGGTGTCCGGCAGGACGCCGCCCGGAATCACCTTGCGCGCCAGATTCATTGCCCGCTGCGACTCGGAACCGGGAACCGTCACATCGTGGCTGTATTGCGCGTGACCCGCGATCACGAAGAACACCGCGGGCAGGAGGAGCACCGCCCACATGCCGACCGCGATCCAGCGACGGCGGGCACACAGACGTGCGACGCCTGTCAACGCAACGATCAGCATGGTTGGCCCTTCGCTATTTTGGACAACCTATCTCGCGGACAAGCAACGTCAATCACTCTTTGGTGGGGCTCTTTGGTGGAGCTCGTCGTCCGATAATTCTGGAGACGATTCACGGGAGACGGCACTTTACGGCGTTCCCGCACGCCTGGCCTCGTGCTCGACCGTACCGCCACGAACTGCCCGACAACCGCTGTGACAAAATTTGTTCACCGATTCCGGCACCACATTTTTCGGTGGCAAGAATGTGGACGGCGGTATCGGTGCCGCTCGGGGTACCCCGATGGCGGCGCTGACCGGGTCGACTGGGTCGACCGGGCCGAGCTGGAGCTCCTCGCCCGCTTCACGATCGAGGAGCGGGTGCCGACACGTCGACCGGTTGTAGGTGCTCGCCGGGTTCGCGCCGGGCAACCGGCGGGGCACGCCACGGGTACCCTTTTGATCTTGCCGGGCCGGCGGCGAACCGGCCGGTGGCCTCAGCGTCTCAGTGCGGCGGTCGGGTATCGTGAGATCGCCCGCCGGCGTGGCGCAATTGGTAGCGCACTCGACTTGTAATCGAGCGGTTAGGGGTTCGAGTCCCCTCGCCGGCTCCAGACAGATGGTCTCTGACCTGCGGTTTTGCGAAATCGAAGATCATCTATTCAAGATCGAAATGGGTTTGTGTGCGCATTGTGTGCGCATTCGGCAATTGTGTGCAGGGAACGATCATGAACGGGGTGTCCTCTCCGGGCGCCTGGGCCGGGACCTGCGGTCGCGACACCGCCCCCGAAGTGGTTACGCTCCGTCACAGTTGGCGGATTTGGGTTGCGGGGTGGGCTGTGGCGAGAGTGGTGCGCGTCGGCTGACGGCGGCGGGTCCGCTATCCCGCCCCGTGGTTACTGTGGGTTAGGCTCGGGCGTTCGCGGCGAGTCTGGGGTCGGTGGTGGCCGCGGAACGCGGCGTGATGGGATCGGCGGGGGTCTGTTGCGTTGCGGGTTGGCAGGGCATGGTTGACTCTGTCGAGCGGGTGATCAGATCGCGAGGGTGAGCTCGGTGAACGCGGCTGTCAGCCGTGCGTGCGGGTCGGTGTCGATCCCGAGTTCGTAGTGGCCGCGGCGGATGTTCTGGACCAGAGCGCATGGCCTGCGCTGATCGTCTGGACGGAACGTAGGCGTTTCAGGCCGCGCATGGGCCGGAGCCGGGCTTTCAGGCGGCCGTGGTCGGCTTCGGTCCGGTTGTTCTGTCAAGCGCCGGGTTTGGTGGAGACTGAGTTGTCACGCGCCGGCGGGCTGCCGGGCGTCCTGCTGGTCTGTCTGTCTGGCCGCCCAGGCGGCCTCGTACTCGGCAGGCGGGACCAGGCCGATCTCGCCGTGTAGCCGACGGTGGTTGTACCAGTCGATGTACTCGGCGACCGCAAGCTCAAGATCGGAGTGGCCTGTCCACGGCCCCCTGTTACGGATCAGTTCGGCCTTGAACAGCGAGTTGAACGCCTCGGCCATCGCGTTGTCATAGGAATCACCGGCGGAACCGACCGAGGCGACCGCCTCCACCTCGCCGAGCGCCTCCGTATACTTGATAGAGATATACTGCGAACCCCTGTCGGAATGGTGGATGAGTTTCGCCAGGTCGGCACCTGCTCGTTGACGTGTCCAGATCGCCATGTTCAGCGCGTCGACCGCGAGTTCCTTGTAGAGGTGAGTGGACAGTTGCCAACCGACGATTCTTCGGGAGAAGACGTCGAGGACGAATGCCGCGTAGACCCAGCCGGAGAATGTACGGATGTAGGTGATGTCGGCGACCCACAGATTGTTCGGCGCCGGAGCGGCGAACTTGCGTCTGACCAGGTCAGGGCGGGTGTCCGGCCCCTGGGCCCGCACGGTCGTCCGCGGCACGCGCAGCCGTGACACGCCCCGCAGGCCGGCCTGGCGCATGAGACGAGCGACCGTGCAGCGGGCGATGCGCCGGCCGCCGACCCCACCCTCGCGACCGAGTTGCGCGTACACCTTCCGCACACCGTAGACACCGTAATTCTCGGTATGTACCCGCTCGATCTCCTTCAACGTCTCGGCGTCGGTGACCGCTCGCCGTGACGGCGGCCGTTTCTTCGACGCGTAGTAAGTGCTTGGGGCGATCTGGACACCGGTGTCCTTGAGCACGGCGCAGATCGGCTCGACCCCGAACTGTTCCTTATGCCTGTCGATGTAGTCGACGACTACCGGCGCGGGCGGTCGAGCTCCGCCGCGAAAAAAGCCGACGCCGACTTCAAAATCTCGTTCGCCCGCCGCAACTCACGGTTCTCCCGCTCCAACTGGGCGAGCCGTTCGGCCACCTCACTCGGCACCCCCGGCCTCGTGCCTGCGTCGACCTCGGCCTTCGCGACCCACACCCGCAGCGTCTCCGGCGAGACCCCCAGTTGCGCACCGATCCGCTGGCACGCGCCCTTCGCGCTCGTCCCCGGCTCGGCCCTGGCGTCCAGCACCAGCCGGATCGCCCGCTCCCGCAGCTCATCGGGGTACTTCCTCGGCGCGCCCATGTCGTCCGCTTCCTCCTGGTTTGGCTGTCTCCATCAAACCCGGTGCGAGACAGTCGAAGACGACCCGTCCGGCCCGCGGCGCGAGGAAGTGCTCCAGGTAGGGCACCGAGCTTCCGCCGTGCACCCGGGTGTAATTGCTGCGGGTGGCCTGGACGGTGGGTGAGATCTGCAGCCCGTTGATGTTGCCCGGCTCCATCTTCGCCTGCATCAGGCAGTGCGGCACCCCGGCGAAGCTCTTGACCAGGATTCCGAGTATGCCGATCTCTGGCTGCAGGATGATCGGCTGGCTCCAGGTCGGCACCTCGCGGTGGTCCGTGGCGACCTCTATCCCCTCGATCGAGAAGAACTTCCCCGAACGATGCGAGAGATTCCCTGAATCACTGTCGAAGCCCCATCCGTCAAGCTGGTCGAGCGCGACGACGGATATCTGGTAGGTGTTCGCTTCAGCTCTCTGCTTGAACCATTCGTGGAAATCTGACAGCTGCTGGAACACGGGTCTTTCTCCCATCGTCGACTTGATGCCTACGGATGGCAGGGCACATGTCGGGCGCTCGTCAGTCGAGGCCCAGTCTGGCCGGAGCGGCTTGAAGAGCCGCGGAGACCCGCTCAAGAACCACTAAACCCGGTGCGTCGGGTGGCTGCGTGCGCCGGTGCGCGGCGGTGGGTGATGCCGCCGCGGGGCCGTCCCGGTGGTTCCGGCGTGCTGCCCAATCAAACGTCAAGCGTTCCTCCAGCGGTGTTTCGCAGAATACGGCAGAGCGGGCCGCGCCAGGAGCGGCCGGCGCCTGTGAATCCAGCGGATGGGGTCGCCGTGTACGAGGACAACCGAGCTGTCGAGATGTATGACGTCCTTTACCGCAGCCGGAAGGACTACGCGGCGGAGGCCCGGCGGGTCGCCGAGCTGGTCCGGACCCGCACGCCCGACGCACGCAGCCTGCTCGATGTGGCCTGCGGCACCGGAAACCACCTGGAGCACTTCGCGACGCTCTTCGCCGACGTAGCGGGGACCGACCTGTCGAAGCCGATGCTCTCGGTCGCCGGCCGGCGGCTCCCCGGCCGGCCGCTGCTGCAGGCCGACATGCGTAGCCTGTGGGTTGGCCGGACCTTCGACGCGGTCGTCTGCATGTTCAGCTCCATCGGCTATCTGCGCACTTTCGAGGACCTGGCGGCCGCGCTGCGCTGCATGGCCTCGCACCTGTCGCCGGACGGCACCGTCGTCATCGAGCCGTGGTATTTTCCGGACACGTTTCTGGATGGTTATGTCGCGGCGCACGCGGTGTCCGAGGGAAACCGGGCGATAACCCGTGTCTCCCACTCGACCCGCGTGGGTGACCAGACCCGCATGGAACTGCACTACCTGCTGGCCGGCGCCGACGGTGTCAGCCATATCAAGGAGATCGACCTGCTGACCCTGTTCACCCGGGGCCAGTACGAGGAGGCGTTCGCCCAGGCGGACCTCAAGGCGGAGCTCATCGCCGTCGACGGTGGACCCGGGCTGTTCGTCGGCATTAGGGTCTGACTGATTCGACGCGGACGATAGCACTGATAGAAAGGCGAGAAGATGACGGTGTCCTCGGAGCTCCTCACCTCCGTTCCTTCGGCCGAGATCTATCACGAGATCCTGCAGTTCTACGCGGCGCAGATGAGCCTGCTGGACGGCGCCGACCCTGACCCGGACGGCTGGGTGCGCACGTTCACGGCCGACGCCGTCCTGGACTCGAACCTGCAGGACGCGCCGGATATAGGGCATGTGGCCATCCTTGGCTCGCTTCGGGATGGCGTAGCGCGTATCCATGCCGCCGGTCCGCTCGATATCCGGCACTGGCTCGGGATGCTCGACGTGCGGTGGCAGCCGGACGGCAGCGTACGCGCGCGCAGCTACGCTTTTCCGACCGTCACTCCGTATGGCGGCCCCTTGGCATTGCGCGGCCACGTGCGTTGCTTCGATCACCTCGTGCGCGGAGTGGACGGCTGGCGGGTCTGTCATCGCTATCTGGCGGCGGATAGTGAACCCCGGTGAGGTCCGCCGCCGGCCCTGGCCTGATGTCGGCGGCCGGACGGGGTCCACCTCCGGTGGGCGTCGTCCCGGAGCGGCCGTGCGCACATCCTTCCCGAGGTGCCGGGGGCGCTCCCGGCGGGTTTTCAAACGGAGCAAATCGCTCCGTCGGAGCCTATAACGGAGCGGATTACTCCGCAAGGGATAGGATGCCGACATGGCCGGGCGCCCGACGCGTGCCCCGCGGCATGCGGAGGCGGAGCGCAACGACAGGGCGCTGCTCGATGCGGCTCGCCAGGTTCTGGCGGCTGACGGAGCCCATGCGTCGGTCGCCGCGATCGCTGCCCGCGCCGGCGTCGGGATCGGCAGTCTCTACCGGCGTTACCGCACCAAGGAAGAGCTGTTCCAACGGCTGTCGATGCTGTCGCTCGAAAGCTGGAACGCGGCCGCCGAGAGCGCCCTCGCCATCGACGACCCCTGGACGGGGCTGGCGGAGTTCGTCCGTGGCCGTATCGAGTTCGGCCAGGGCTCGCTCGCGCCGATCGCCGGCACCATCGAGGTGACCGAGCAGATGCAGGCCGCGGCGGACCTCGGCGACGAGCTGCTCGGTGCGCTGGTGGAGCGTGCCCGTCAGGCCGGGGTCCTACGGGGCGACGTATCCCATTTCGACGTCTCGCTGCTGATCGAGCAGCTCGGCCGGTCGCACCTGCTGGAGCAGGTCCGCGGGCTCGCCCGTGACGATCTGTTCGCGGCGGCGGCCCAGGCCCGGGCCCGCATCATCGCGATCGCGCTGGACGGGCTGCGTGCCGAGAACGGTCCGGCCCGAGCATCGCTGCCCGGTAGCCCGCCGACCAGCCTGCTCTTCGACGAGCGCTGGGTACGCCGGCCGGCGTCCGGCGATGACGGTGACGATGCTCTCGACTGACCCACCAGCTCGTTCTCCGCATCGTCCGCCCGCGCTCGACCGAGCTTTCATCGGATGGGTCTGTTGCATTGCGGGATGGCAGGGCATGGTTGACCCTGTCGAGTGTGTGATCAGATCGCGAGGGTGAGCTCGGTGAACGCGGCTGTCAGCCGTGCGTGCGGGTCGGTGTCGGTCCCGAGTTCGTAGTGGCCGCGGCGGATGTTCTGGACCAACGCATGACCTGCGCTGATCGTCTGGGCGGAACGCAGCCGTTTCAGTCCGCGCATCGGGCGGAGCC
>NZ_JDWE01000027.1:45889-64811 GCF_000685765.2 Frankia sp. BMG5.23 | reverse complement strand
CCAGACCGGCAGCCCTCCCAGCACCGACCCACCCCAGGACGGCCCACCCGACGGGCCCGAGCCCTAACCCCACCCACAAGCCGAAAACCACCCGACCGGCAACACCGGCCGGGCCTTCGGCCCGCCCACCCACGCCATCACCGAACTCTTACGAACAAGAAGAAATGAGCCGAAGCGGACCACGGAGAGCACATCCACCTGGGATCGCTCCGGATCATCGAATGACCAGTGCGTCGTCCGGTGGTTGGGTGATGGTCCATCCAGTCGGGTGCACCAGCGCAGGCAACAGCCGGACTCCCCAGGGCAGCTGGGCGCCGTCCAGGGTGACGTCGATGGTCCGGGTGCCGGCCTGGTCCACAGCGGCGAGCCGAGACAGCTCGTGGGCCTCCGCGGCAGCCCGCGGCGGTACGGTTCCCGGCCGCGCGAACAGAATCAGATCTCCGGCCGGACCGGTGGTGTGCACCTGTACCCGTAGGGTGCGCCGCCGCCAGCCGGACCTGCTCACGGTGTAGGTGACGGTCGGCTGGACGGCCGGAGCCTGCGGCGGCGTGGGGCCGGTGGACGAACCCGCCGTCGGGCCCGACGGCGGGTTCGTCTGCGCCTCCGACGCGTGCTCCGGCACCGGGCGGAGGGGGCCGGTGGCCAGGGGCTGCGGGTAGGTGCCCGTCGCCGCGGGCAACGGCACAGCACCCGTCGCCGCAGGCAACGGATAGCCCCCGGTGCGGGGCTGGGTCGGCCCACCCGGCGGCTGCATCGTGATCGGGTCGGCGACGGTACCAACCACCGGCCGGCCCGAGACCACGCCAGCCGAGACCACGCCAGCCGAGCCTCCCGGGCTGCTCCCGGACGCCGCCGGCATCGGGGGTGGATCAGGACGCGTCGCGGGGCGCGCCAGCACCGAGACGCCGGCCGCGACCACCCGGGCCACGCCCCCCGACCGGTACACCGGGTAGCAGGCCACGTGGTAAGCCCACCCGTCCCGCGGCGCGGCGAGATGCCAGCCGCCCTTGATCTCCAGACTGGTATTGGTGACCTTGGCGCTCGCGGCGTAGGGATCATCCGGTCCGGTCGGCGGTTGGTCACGGCGCCAGAGCACCCGCGCCTCGGTGACCCCCGGTGGCAGCTGGAAGGACAGCACGATCGAGTCGCCTCGATCGTCGGCGCGCAGATCCCGCACGGGTTCGATGGCGAGGTGACACACGGCCCGGCCGACGACGGCCGTCCCGCCATGGACCGTCAGCGGCGTGTAGATGACCTCGCCGACCTGTGCCACCTCGCTGACCTGCCCGGAACGGCTCAGCCCCACAAGACGTGACGAATCGGGGATGGCGGCGAGCGACACGTCGCAGCCTTCCGGCCCGATGCCGATCATCGGCAGGGGCCCCGACCCCGGGTAGGGCCACGGGCCGGTGCTGGTCGCGTGAGCGGTGCTGGTCACGTGGGTGATGGCGGCGGGGACGGCCGGCGGCTGCGGCACCGGGGTCGCGTAGATCCGCACCTCCCAGCCGGGCGGCGGCGTCCAGCGCAACGTGGTCCGCCCGGCGGCGGTGGCCGCCGTGAGGTCATGGACGGGCCGCGGGCGGGCGGCCACCTCCAGCGTCACCTCGGCTCCGGGGGTCCGGGCCGGGTGTCCCCGCGCGTCCTGGTACTCGACGAAGACGTGGTAACGATAGGTCACGCCGACGACGACATCGGTGTCGTGGAAGAGGCCGCCGGTGCCCCGCGCCCGCCGGGGCGGCTGGCTGACCGCGGCGGGCGGTGCCACCGTCCGCTCCACTGTCACGGCGGCCAGCGCCCCGCCGAGGCTCCAGTCCAGGCGGATCCCGGCGGCGGTGCGCTCGGCCCGCAGGTCGGTGATGTCCCGGGTGAAGACGAGCGGGGCGGTCTCCACCGGCGTGGAACGGCGCTCACCGCAGAGGGCAGTCACCTCGTATCGCACCGGAGTCCAGGCGGGAGCGCCGGCATCGCACAGCTCCGTCGAGCGGGTGGTACCGAGGCTGCTCCGCCCCGGGGCCACCCCCTGGCCGTCGCCAGCTTCCACGGGCACGACGCGTTCCACCCGGTAGGAGACCGGGCCCCCGACCGAGGGCGAAGCGCGCCACCACAGCTGCACCGAACCGTCGGGGCCCGGCACCGCGGTCAGGTCGGACGGCGGGGAGAGCGGCAGAGCCGCCATCGCCGCGAGCGCCTCCCGGTTGTCCGCCGCCGTCGCGAGGACCGCGGCGAGGGCGGCCTCCTGGTCCTCGGGTGGTAGCGCGCGCGCCGCCTCGACCCGCCGGCGGATCACCGCCTGGGCGGCAATGAGCTCGGCCAGCACCTCGGCCGGTTTCCGGCCGTCGGGGCCGGGGACGTCGGCGGCCTGTGCCGCGAGCCACCGGGCATCGGCAAGCGCCGCATCCGCCCGGCACGCCGCGCGGGCCTCGGTGAGTGCCCGCCAACCGGCGTCCGCGGCGCCCAGCGCGGCGGAGACCCGGGCTCCCAGTTCCTCCGCCGTCCCGGCGACCGGTCCACCGACGGCGGCCAGCACCGGATGGGCGGTCGTGAGGATCTCGCCGGCCTGGCGGGGATGACCGCCCTCCAGGGCGCGACGCACCGCGACGAGCGCATCGGCCGCCTCCCTGGCCTGGCGCAGGCTGTGCCCGCAGTGCCGGCAGACGACCGCCGCCGCCTCGGTCATCGATCCGCAGGACGGGCAGGTGGTGTAGAGGTCGGTGTCGCAGTACCGGCAGTGCCGCACGGACCCGGCCGCCTCCGGCCGGCCGCATCCCGGGCATACCACGTAGTCGACGACCCCGCCGACGTTCACCGCGGCGCCGAGCTCCCGAGCCGCCTCCAGGACGACGGACTTCGCCTGAGCCGCGGTCAGTCCGCGCCCGGTCGCGAGCGCCGCCCGGACGAGACCCTCGAAGGCGACCGCGGTGAGCTCGCCGTCGAGCACGACGTGTTCCTCGACCGCGGGCCGCAGCTCGTCCACGGCGTCCGCCATCAGCCCAACGGTGTACGCGGCGGGGTCGCCCTCGATCAACCGGGCGGAGACGAGGGCGAGCAGGTCCGCGGTGACCGTCTTCTCCCGGTCATGGGGACGGTGATGGTTGCCCGCCACCATCGCGGCGTACGCGGCCCGCAGCCGCTCCGGTGAGGCGTCCGGGGCCAGCCCCAGGAAGGCCCACAGCGACGCCGTCGAGACCCGGTCCCCGCCGCGCAGGGCGCGCAGCTCGCCGAGCCGTTCGGAGATCTGCCGGCGGACCTCGGCCGGCAGCGGTTCGACGCCCCCGCCGACGGCGTCGATGATGATCTGCTCCCGGCTCAGGCGGGCGTCGAACTCCTCGACCGTCACCCCCGCGGCGACGGCGAGGCGGCGCAGGCCGTCCACCCGGGATGCCGGGATGCCGCCGAAACGCTCCCGGACGGTGGCGAGATAGCCGTCGACCTTGGCGAGACGCTCGGCGTCACCGCTACGCCGGGCTGCCAGCACCCGGGCGCGGACCCGTTCCCGGGAGTCCGTGTCCCGCAGCGGCTCCTCCCATTCCGCCCGCCGACGGACAAGCTCGGCGGCGAGGGTCGCGTACTTCGCCGAGTTGCGTTCCCGCTGCAGGAAGGCGAGCACCCGCACCAGGTGCGCCCCGACGTCGGAGTCGGTGTACGCCACCGTCGGATCGAGACCCGCGAGGAGGAACGGGTCGGCGGTGTCCAGGGAGGCGCGGGCCCGCAGCGGCGCCAGCACCCGCTGGCGATAGCCGCTGCCGTCGAACGCCGCGCTCACCGATCCACCTTCGTCCCACGTGCCCACCGTGCCCACCGTGCCCGCCATGCCCGCCGGGAACCGGCCGGCGGCCCGTCGTCAGGCGCCGATCGTGGAGCGGCCGTCGACCACTCCACACCTGAGAGTACGAAGCCGCGCCTCGGCGCGGGCCGCGGACGCCAGGTTGGCGCCGCCCGCACGCACTGCGCGCACCCACGTCCCCGCGAGGCCTGTAGGGTGCTCCACCGGACGCGGTGCCTGGTCAGGCTGAACCCTATCCACTCCGGCGTCGGCCGCCGCGGGCCGGAACACTCGTGCGGGAACACTCGTGGGGGAGGCCGAATGGCCCGGCACCGGCATCGATCCACGGCGAGGTCCGATCCGCCGCGGGGTCCGATCCGCCGCGGGGTCTCAGTCCCGCTGCTTGAGCAGGCTGACCTTCGCCGACTCGACGGCCCGCATCTCCTCCGAGCCGACCCCGGCGCGCACCTCGAGCACCAAGGGGGTGGCCGCGCCCTCGTGCGAGGCGGTGACCTGGATCGTCTGGTCCCCGCCCATCGTGAAGGTCACCTCAACGGGGGTGCCCAACGGGTGGCCAGGCGGAATCCCGCTGATGGAGCCGGTGACGATCACCTTGTTGTCGTCGATCGCCGTGGACTCGGCGGTGGTGCCCTGCTCGAAGACCCGGATGTCCACCTCGGCCTGATCGTCGACGACGGTGTAGAAGGTCCGGGTGACGGCGATAGGCAGCGGGTCGTTCTGGTGGGCGAGGAAGGCCGCGACCGGTGTGCCCCGGTCCTCGGCGAAGATCCCGAAGCCACGTGACGTGACGTTCGTCACTTTCGTGCGGACGAGATCGACCACGGAGGCGGTCGAGAGTCCCGCCTCCTCGGCGCTGGCTGCGGCCGCCTTCTCCACGTCCACGGCGTCGGCTGCGGCGAGTTCCTGGTCGGGACGTAGATGCCCGCTGGCGACCAGGTCCGCGTGGACCTCGCGCTCCAGTGCCTTCTTCTGCCCGTACACCGCGGCGCCCTTGGCGACGGCGAGATCGGGATCGGCAAGCCGAGAGGTGAGCCCGAAGGACTCCTGCAGCCGGCGGGCCACCGCCGGTGTCTTGCTCATGCCCCCCACCAGCAGGCACAAGTCGATCTTCTCGACACCCTTCTCCCGGGCTCGCGCCAGCACCGAGCCGGTCAGGTCGATGGTGCGCCGCAGCAGCGGGCCGGTGATCTCCTCGAAGACGGTCCGGGTCACCGGCACGCTTGTGCGCCTGCCGTTGTGCACGACCAGCACGTCGACGCTGTCCCGGCCGGACAACGCCAGCTTCGCGTCCTCGGCCGCGGCCAGCAGCTCCTGCTCGTCGTAGACGTCGTCGAGCGGGTCGCCCGCGTCGGGCTGCGCCTCGGTGAACTTCTGCGCCAGGTAGCGGACGAGTTCGTTGTCCCAGTCCGCACCGCCCAGCTCGTGGTCGCCATCCGTGGCGACCACGGTGATCGCGCCCTCGCTCAGCCTGATGACCGTGGTGTCGAACGTGCCACCGCCGAGGTCGTAGACCAGCACGGTCGACTCCTCGGCCCCGTCCTGGCCGAATCCGTAGGCGAAGGCGGCGGCGGTCGGCTCGTTGATGATGTCGACCACGTTGAGGCCGGCGAGCTCGCCGGCCAGCTTCGTCGCCTTGCGCTCCTCGTCACCGAAGTACGCGGGCACGGTGATCACTACATCGGTGACCGGGACACTGGTCGCGCGTTCGGCATCCGCGGCGAGCGCCTTGAGCACCAGGCTCGACACCGCGGCGGCGCTGTACTCCTCGTCATGCGCCACGAACCGCCAGTCCGACGCGCCCATGTGCCGCTTGACCAGCCGGGCGACGTCGTCGGGACGGATGCGAGCCTGGCGCTTGGCCTGGGTTCCCACCACGAAAGAGGTTGGGCCCTCCGCCCCAGTGTCGAACAGGACGACCGAAGGCGTCGTCGGCTGGGACTCGATGTTGCGGATCACTTCCGGTCGGCCGTACTCGTCGACCTGGGCAATGCAGGAGTAGGTCGTGCCCAGGTCGATCCCGAACACCTTGGTGCCTGCCACCGTCTAATTCTTCCCTTCACAAGCCTCGTACCTCCGCGGCTCAGCGCGATCGGTAGACCTCGGTCTCCGCCGGTCGGACGACCGTGGTCTCGCCGCGGACGAAACCCGGACGAACGGTACGAGCGATCGTCCCGTCCCGTCCCGGGTCGTCCGTCGGCACCCGACGCACCCCCAGGTGCCGCGCCGGGTCGAAGGTCCCGCCCGGCACCGCCGTGTACGGGCGGACGTCCACAGCGACATCGAGCACCTGGAGCAGCTGCTTACGCAGGATGCCGGCGACACTCTGCGGATCGTCGGCCCCCAGGCTACCCATTTGATCATGAAGTCGAATCAACCCCCGCAGAAGGGGGGCCATGGCTTCGGTAAGCTCACCACTACGTAGCCGGGCATTCTCGGCATGCAATCGGTCCACGAGTTGGGTATCGTGACGCCGTAGCCGGGCCAGTTCGTCAACGCGGCTCGCGAGGCGTTCCAGCGCCACCGCCTGGACAGCACCGATCGAACCCACCAGATCCGTCCCGCCGCCGTCAGGGCCCGGACGGTCCACGGGGCAGTCCTGATCCGCCGAACCGTCCTGAGGAACCTGATCATCCTGAGCCGCGGTGCCGCCATGGTCGACCGGGCCGCGCTCCGCATCCCGTTGATCCGGGCCCGTCGGAGACCGTGTCGGCGTCGCCGGTCCGGCGTGCTCGGCGCGCTCGGATGCCACGGCCGACTCCGGCTCGTCGGGCCGGACCTCGTCGGGCCGGACCTCGTCGGGCCGGACCTCATCAGGCCAGACCTCATCAGGCCAGACCTCATCAGGCCGGACCTCATCAGGCCGGACCTCATCAGGCCGGACCTCATCAGGGCCACCCGCCCCGCGGTCCCCGGCCTCGGGACCGGTCTCGCGCCACTCAGCCTCCGGCAGGTCATCGGCCTCGCGCGGATCGGTCGCCTCGTACGCGGGCGCGCCCCGAGAGCCCGCGACGGAGCGGTGCTCCTCCCGCGCCCCATACCCCGATCCGGCATGGTCCCCGTAGCCACTCGACCCGCCGTGGCTTGGCTGCGAGGGGGACCATGCCGGGGCGTTCCGTCCCGGGAACCGGTCCTCTCTCGGCGGATGGGCGTCCACCGGAACCTGCCCTCTCCGGCCCTGTTCCCAGCCGGCCGCCCGCGAAGGACCGGCGTACGCCGGGTCGGCCTGGCCCGGATCGGCGCCGGTCACCGGCCCGCCGCGATCATCGGCGGAGTATCGTCCGGGCCGCTCCCGGCCTCGCCCGGAAGCCGGGTCACGATCAGGATGAGATCGGTGCCCGGGGTAGGCCCGCTGGTCGCAGCTCGCACGGTCGGCGCGCGCCTGCTCGGGCGAGGGCTCGCGACGTGGCTGGAACATCGAGTATCGATCCTCCTCGCCGACGGGCGGCGGGACCGGATGGCTCATCGCGGACTACCGGCGTCACTTGCGGCCGGCAGTCCAGTTCAGGCCCCAGCCGTAGGCCTCGTCGAGCTCGCGGTGACCGCTGACGTAGCGGACCTCCCGGCTGACCTTGAAGTCGTTGCCGGTGTTGGTCAGCAGGGCGATGGCGCACATCCGGGCGCCACCGGCCTGCTCGTCCAGCCGGACCTCGATCGGGGCACCCTGCGCCGGAGTCAGGGTGACCACCGCGTCGGCCTGGTCGAACGAGGCCACCCCCTCGTAGATGAAGGCGAACACGAGGATGCGGCGGATCTGGGAGATGGCGGCGAGGTTCACGTACAGGTTCTCGCCACCGACCGCGGCGCCCGTGCGGTCGTCCGCGTCGAGGTTGATGAAGGGGGGATCCGTGAAGGAGCCGAACGCATCACCCAAGGCCTGGACCACACCCGCACGGCCGTCGGAGAGCTCGAACAACGCGGCGAGGTCGAGATCAATGCCGCCGCCCGCGGCGCCCAGCACCCGCTTGAGGAAGCCGCCCTTCTGCTGGCCGCCGCCCGGCTGCTGGTTCCAGTTGAGGTTCACGTGCAGCCGCCCGCCACCACCCTGCTTGCTCAGCGAGACGGTCGGCGCGGATTTCGTCAGTGTCACCTTGCTCAGCGAGACCGGGCCGGAACCGGCCGCCGGTGTGGCGGGACGTTTGCTGTAGTCGATGCCCATGATCCGCTCCCTCGCGGTAGCTGGGTGTCATCCATGATCAGGTGATCATCGCCTGGCAGGATCGGACGCCAGTACCCGACGATGTCACATCCGCGGCGGCGCTCTCCAGACCGGCCACCCAGGCCCGGTGCGCCGGCCGGCTGTCGCCGCCCGGCGCACGGCCGCTACATCGGGGCGCCGACGGCCTCTCGTGGCTGCCCCGGGCCGCCCTCGTCCTCGCCCGGGACGGACCCGGCACCCGCCAAACCGCGCTCGGCGGACCGGTGGCGGATGGAGGACAGCAGCGACAGACCGATGAAGGCCACCCCGATGAGACCGGTGACGATCTCCGGAACCTCGGTCTCGATCGAGATGGCCAGGATGATGGCCAGCGCCCCGATCGCATAGTGGGCACCGTGCTCGAGGTAGATGTACTCGCCGAGAGTGCCCCGCCGGACCAGGTAGACGGTCAGGGACCGGATGTACATCGCGCCGATCCCGAGACCGGCCGCGATGACGAAGATGTTCTGGGAGATCGCGAAGGCGCCGACGACTCCGTCGAACGAGAACGACGCGTCGATGACCTCGAGGTAGAGGAAGAGGAACGCGGCGGCCTTGCCGGTGGCGAGCACCAACTTCGGCGGGCCGCCGGTACCGTTCGACCGGACCGGGGCCAAGCCTGCCGACTCGGCGACGGAATCGTCGTCATCGTCCTCGGCGCCCACACCGCGGGCCTCGAAGAACTCGCCGAGTCCCCGCACGCCCAGATAGGTCGCGAGCCCCGCCACCCCGGAGAGCAGCACCTGCTGCTGGTGGTCGCCGGCGAAGGCCTGGCCGACCACCAGCAGGGCGATGAGCCCAAGCACGATCGGAACCACATCGAGCTGGCCCGCCCTGCGCAGCGGCTCCTCCAGCTTCTTGATCCACTGGATCTCCCGTTCGGGGTCGAACAGGAAGTCCAGGAACAGCATGAACAGGAAGATCCCGCCGAACGCGGCGATGGCCGGATGCGCGTCACCCAGTTTCTCCGCGTACCGGGCACCGTCGTTCAGCGCCAGGTCGAAGACCTCGAGCGGACCGAGATGCGCGGTCAGCGCCACGATGGCGATCGGGAAGATCAGACGCATGCCAAACACCGCGATCAGGATGCCGAGCGTCAGGAAGATCCTCTGCCAGAACTGGCTCATCCGGCCGAGGATCGTCGCGTTGATGACGGCGTTGTCGAAGGACAAACTGATCTCGAGCACCGCGAGGATCGCGACGAGCGCCGCGTTCCTGGGGCCACCGATCACCCCCGCCGCGGCCACCCCGATAACGGTGATCGCCAAGGACCATCCGAAGATTCGCAAGGCGTGCACGCCTACCAACACCCTCCCGGACCGGTCGCCAGACCCCGGCCGCGCCGCGCGGGCGGATCCGCGGTCCGTCGGATCCCGCATCGCTCAAGCATCGCCGGAGACCGCGTCGTCCCGCGGCCTGCTGGCCCGGTGCGGCGGTCGTCGGCATCGTAACTGCTCGTCTGGTGGGCACGACCTGACAAAAGTGCTACACCCGATGTGTATCGCTCTACCTGTACATGTCACCCACACACGACCGGACCCATAGCATCTGGTCATTACCGCGCCGGCCGGCGCGGTCGGACCCAGTGACCCGGTCGGACCCGGTCGGACCCAGTGACCCGGTCAGACCCAGTGACCCGGTCAGACCCAGTGACCCGGTCGGACCCGGTCGCCTGACCGAGCCCGACTGCGCATCCGGGGTTCAGACGTTGACGCCGAAGTCGCGCGCGATCCCGGCCAGACCCGAGGCGTAGCCCTGTCCGACGGCTCGGAACTTCCAGTCCGCGCCGTGCCGGTAGACCTCGCCGAACACCATGGCCGTCTCGGTGGAGGCGTCCTCGGTGAGGTCATAGCGGGCGATCTCGCTGCCGCCGGCGCCGTTGACGATCCGGATGAAGGCGTTGCGGACCTGGCCGAAGTTCTGCTGCCGCGAGTCCGCGTCATAGATCGAAACCGGGAAGACGATCTTGTCAATCTCCGCCGGCAGGGATGTGAGGTTCACCGTGATGGCCTCGTCGTCGCCCTCACCCTCGCCGGTCAGGTTGTCGCCCTGGTGCTCGATCGCACCGTCGGGGCTCTTGAGGTTGTTGAAGAAGACGAAGTGCCCGTCCGACACGACCTTGCCGTCGGCCCGGCACGCGATGGCGCTCGCGTCCAGGTCGAAGTCCGCGCCGGTTGTGCTCCGAACGTCCCAGCCGAGCCCGACCAGGATGTTGGTGAGTCCGGGCGCCTCCTTGGTCAGCGACACGTTGCCGCCCTTGCTGAGGCTGACTCCCACTGCTCCTCCTGCTGTGCGTTGTTCGAAAGGGCTGCCGTTCAGATGTTGCTGCCGTTCAGATGTTGCTGCCGTTCAGATGTTTCGGGGGCCGCTCGAGCGGCCCCCGCGGAAGCCGGCGACCCGGGGCGAGGTGCGCCCCGGGTGTCCCCGGGTGTCCCCGGGCGCCGGCAGCCTACTGCGCGGCGTGAACGCCACAGTGACTCTCCGCCCACGAAGGCCACGTGGCCGGAGTACTGTGCCCTGCGGGACGAACGAGTGGGCCACGAGGTTCCCGCAGCCGGTGCCACACCGCCCCGTAGCCGCGCCGGCTGCGCCCGAATCGTCCCGGTGCCGCCCGCCCGCCACGATCGGGCCACCCCTTTACGCGCCGGCAACCGCGGCGGAACACCACCCGAGCCACCCCGACCCCATCACACAACATCACCACAATGATTCCGGAATGCGCCGGGCGTCCGCCGCCGGGACCCCGGTGACGCTCCGACCTCGACCCCGCACCCGGAGCACCGCAACAGAGGAGGTTCGGACGTTCGACAGGGCCGCAACTGGGGAACATTGCCTTCAGCGCGGGCCATCCGGGCGGGACGGACCGACCCATCCCAACGACAACAATCGCCCATGCGATGGTCGCGGGCAGTTCACACAGAGGTGTCGCCAATCGCCACGTACAGGGCGGACCATTGAGGTGTGGTTCGTCTGGATAAGGTCGTCATGATGATCGGACGTTCAGTAGGCCGGGTTGTCGTCTCCGATGTGACACCGACCGTCTCGTGTGGCCAGTGGCCGGCGCGGGCGGTCGCGGGCGAAATTCTCACCGTCGGTGCAACGGTGTTCCGCGAGGGTCATGACCTCATCGGCGCGAACGTCGTGCTGTCAGGTCCCGACGGGCAGGGAACTCCGTTCATCCGGATGCGCTCCGCCGGCCCCGGTACCGACCGTTATGAGGCGGAGATCACCGCCGGGACCGAAGGCCTGTGGGGATATCGGGTCGAGGCGTGGGCCGATCCGGTCGCCACCTGGCGGCACGGTATTGCCCTCAAGGTCGGCGCGGGCCAGAGCACGGACGAACTCGCGGTGGACTTCGAGGACGGTGCGCGCCTGCTGCTGCGGGCCCTGCCCGCAGTCCCCGAACCGCGCCGGGCGGAGATCGCTCTCGCCGTGGCCGCGCTGCGCGACGACGACTGCACCGACCCCCGCGACCGGATCGCCGCGGCCCTCGATCCCCGGCTGGTGAGCCTGCTGGACGCCTGTCCGCTGCGCGAACTGGTGACCCGCTCACCGCTGTACCGGCTGTGGGTGGATCGTCGGCGCGCCCTCTACGGCAGCTGGTACGAGATGTTCCCGCGCTCGGAGGGCGCGAGCCTCGACCCGCCCCGGTCCGGGACCTTCCTCACCGCGGCCGAACGCCTGCCCGCGGTCGCGGCGATGGGCTTCGACGTGGTGTACCTGCCGCCGATCCATCCGATCGGCGAGGTCAACCGCAAGGGTCCCAACAACACCCTCACCCCCGGTCCGACGGACCCCGGCTCGCCGTGGGCCATCGGCAGCGAACACGGCGGCCACGACGCCGTGCATCCCGACCTCGGCACGATCGACGACTTCGACCTGTTCGTCGCCCGGGCACGCTCGCTGGGCATGGAGATCGCGCTGGACCTCGCCCTGCAGTGCGCGCCGGACCATCCATGGGCGAAGCATCACCCGGAGTGGTTCGTCGTGCGTAGTGACGGCTCCATCGCCTACGCGGAGAATCCGCCGAAGAAGTACCAGGACATCTATCCGCTGAACTTCGACGCCGACCCGACCGGGCTCTATCAGGAGATTCTGCGCGTCGTCCGGTACTGGACTGCACACGGAGTACGAATCTTCCGTGTCGATAATCCGCATACAAAGCCCGTCGAGTTCTGGGAATGGCTCATCGCCCAGGTGAAGTCGACCGAACCAGATGTGCTCTTCCTCGCGGAGGCATTCACCCGGCCGGCGATGATGCACACGCTCGCCAAGGTCGGTTTCACCCAGTCATATACCTATTTCACCTGGCGCAACACGAAGTGGGAGCTCGAGAAGTACGCGCGCGAACTGGTGTCGGCCGCGCACTACATGCGGCCGAACTTCTTCGTCAACACCCCGGACATCCTGCCGGAGTACCTGCAGCACGGCGGCCCGGCGGCGTTCCGGATCCGGGCGGTGCTCGCTGCGACGCTGTCACCGACCTGGGGCGTCTACTCCGGGTACGAGTTGCGCGAGAACACCCCGGTCCGACCGGGCAGCGAGGAGTACCTGGACTCCGAGAAGTACCAGTACCGGCCACGCGACTGGGCCGCGGCGGAGCGTGCGGGCCAGTCGCTCGCGCCGTACCTGACCAGACTCAACCAGATCCGCCGTGCCCACCCCGCCCTGCAGTGGTTGCGCAACCTGCACTTCCACCATGCCGACGGGGACGAGATCATGGTCTTCTCCAAGCGGGTGGACTCCCTGCGGGCGGACGGCACGGATCCCGGGGACACGGCCGCCGCCGACACCGTGCTCATCGTCGTCAACCTCGACCCGCACGCTCCCCGGGAGACCACCGTGCGGCTCGACATGCCGGCCCTCGGCCTCGGCTGGGAAGACTCCTTCGAGGTCACCGATGAGATCACTGGTGCCACCTACGCGTGGGGCAAGCAGAACTACGTGCGGCTGGACCCGGCGGTCGAGCCCGCGCACGTCTTCGCTGTGCGGGCCCGGTCGTGATGGATTCTGAGCCTCTCAGCGAACCGATCGGCGACCACNCCCCCGGCCCGGCCCCCGCCATGCCGGTCGGGGGGACTTTACGCGACCCACACTGGTTCAAGCGAGCCGTGTTCTACGAGGTGCTCATCCGCGGCTTCGCGGACTCCAACGGCGACGGCACGGGGGACATTCGCGGCCTGATCTCCAGGCTCGACTACCTGGAGTGGCTCGGTGTCGACTGTCTGTGGCTGCTACCGATCTACTCCTCGCCGTTGCGTGACGGCGGCTACGACATCAGTGACTACTTTCAGATCCTGCCGGAATTCGGTGACCTCGGCGACTTCGTTAGCCTGGTTGACGAGGCCCACCGCCGGGGCATCCGGATCATCGCGGATCTGGTGATGAACCACACCTCGGACGCCCATCCCTGGTTCCAGGCGTCCCGCTCCGACCCCGACGGGCCGTTCGGGGACTTCTACGTCTGGTCCGACAGCGACGAGCTGTACCCGGACGCCCGGATCATCTTCGTGGACACCGAGAAGTCGAACTGGTCGTGGGATCCGGTCCGCGGTCAGTACTACTGGCACCGTTTCTTCTCCCACCAGCCCGACCTGAACTATGACAACCCCGAGGTCCAGGAGGCGATGCTGGAGGTTCTGCGCTTCTGGCTCGATCTCGGCATCGACGGGTTCCGGCTCGACGCGGTCCCCTACCTCTATGTCCGGGAGAACACCAACGGCGAGAACCTGCCGGAGACCCACGAGTACCTCAAGCGGGTCCGCAAGGAGGTCGACGCCAAGTACGCCGACCGGGTGCTGCTCGCCGAGGCAAACCAGTGGCCCTCCGACGTCGTCGAGTACTTCGGCAACGACGACGAGTGCCACATGGCGTTCCACTTCCCGTTGATGCCGCGCATCTTCATGGCGGTCCGGCGGGAGTCCCGCTACCCAATCTCGGAAATTCTTGCTCAGACACCCCAGATCCCGCCGAACTGCCAGTGGGGCATCTTCCTGCGCAACCACGACGAGCTGACGCTCGAAATGGTGACCGACGAGGAACGGGACTACATGTGGGCCGAATACGCGAAAGATCCGCGTATGAAAGCCAACATCGGCATTCGTCGCCGGCTGGCGCCGCTGCTGGACAACAGCCGTGACCAGATGGAGCTGTTCACCGCGCTCCTGCTCTCGCTGCCCGGCTCGCCAGTGCTGTACTACGGCGACGAGATCGGGATGGGCGACAACATCTACCTGGGTGACCGGGACAGCGTCCGGACTCCGATGCAGTGGTCACCGGATCGTAACGCCGGTTTCTCCACCGCGGACCCGGCCCGACTGTACCTTCCCCTGATCATGGATCCGGTCTACGGTTATCAGGCCCTGAACGTCGAGGCCGGACAGCGCATGCCGACCTCGTTCCTGGCCTGGACCAAGCGGATGATCGAGGTACGCAAGCGTCATCCGGTCTTCGGGCTCGGCGACTACACCGAGCTCGGCGCGTCCAATCCCTCGATCTTCGCCTTCGTCCGCGAGTTCGGCGACGACCGGGTCCTGTGCGTCGCGAATCTGTCCCGCTTCGCCCAGCCGGTGGAGCTCGATCTGCGTCGTTTCGAGGGAATGGTTCCGGTGGAGCTGCTCGGCCGGGTGCACTTCCCGCCGATCGGCGAGCTTCCCTACCTGCTGACACTGCCAGGTCACGGACATTACTGGTTCGCGGTGACCAGACCGGGGGAATTCACCCCCTAGCCGCGTTGGGCGGACCGGGGCAACGGAGGCCGTCGGGGCAGTCGGGCAAGGAACAGCCAAGGAGCACTGGAACCGCCTGAACGACGTGCGGCCCGGCCCGGGTCGGGCAAAAGGCTGCTATGGAGGCAGTGGACGTTAGGTTAGCTGGCATAATGATCGTTGAGGACGGGCACCGGGAGGTCGATGATGGGTGACCACCACGCGGAACTGACCGGCCTGTTGCGCGAGTGGCTCCCCCGGCAGCGCTGGTTCGCCGGGAAGGGCAGATCCGGGGGCGGCCTGCGGATCCGTCACGACGTCATGGTCTTCGAACCGCTACGGCTGCTCGTCGTTGACGTCGACTACGACCACGGTCCGTCGGACCATTACCAGGTTCCGGTGGTCATCCGCTCGGACGCGCCCTTCGGCCACGAGGGCTTCCTGATCGGCGAGAGTGCCGGCGGCCTGGTCTACGACGGCCTGCACGACCCCGATGGCAGCTCGGCCCTGCTGAGTTTCCTCCGCCGGTCGACACACCGCGACGGCCTCGTCGCCGAGGCGCTGGAACCACTGGACATCCTGCCCGCCCACGCCGTCGGCGCCGAGCAGTCCAACACCTCGATCGTCTACGGCGACGCCTACATCCTCAAGGTGTTCCGGCGGCTCTGGCCGGGCGTCAACCCCGATCTGGAGGTGACCCGGGCGCTGGCGGAGGCGGGCAGCACACACGTGGCCCGCCCCGTCGCCTGGTACTCCGGCCGTGTCGACGGGATACCGACCACCTTCGGATTCCTCCAGGAGTACCTGCGCAGCGGTACCGAGGGCTGGCGACTGGCGCTGGCCAGCGTGCGCGACCTGTACGCCGAGGCCGACCTGCACGCCGACGAGGTCGGCGGCGACTTCGCCGCGGAGGCCGAGCGGCTGGGTACCGCCACCGCCGAGGTGCACGCCGACCTCGCCCGGACGCTGCCGACGAGGCCCGCGACCGCCGATGCCCTGCGCTCCCTGGTGACCTACCTGCATGGCCGGCTGGATGCGGCGGTCGAGGCCGTCGCCGAGCTGCGTCCCTTCGAGGCGGCGATCCGCAAGAGCTACGACGAGGTGACGGGGGCGTCGGCGCAGGCCGTCCATCCCCGGCCCTTCCAACGGCTACACGGCGATCTGCACCTGGGTCAGGTCCTGCGGGTCGACTCGGGCTGGGTGCTGTTCGACTTCGAGGGGGAGCCAGTCCGCCCGGTCGCCGACCGTGTGGGGCTGGAATCGCCGCTGCGCGACGTCGCCGGGATGCTGCGCTCGTTCGACTACGCGGCCCGGTCGATGCTGCTCGAACGCGGTGACGAGCCGTCGTTGGCCTACCGCGCCCAGGAGTGGGCAGATCGCAACCGGGAGGCGTTCTGCCGGGGCTACGGTGCCGCGGCCGGCCGCGATCCTCGTGCGGATGCCGTGGTGCTGCGTGCGTTCGAGCTCGACAAGGCCGTGTACGAGATCCTGTACGAGGCCCGCCACCGACCGGGGTGGATCGGGATCCCGCTGTCCTCGGTGGAACGACTGACCCGGTCCAGCCCGTCGGCGGGGTAAGCCACGGCCCGGCCCGGGCCGTGGCGGCCGCCCGGCAGCGGTGCCGGCACCCGGACGCGGATCAGGCAGAAGACCCGACAGAAGACCCGACAGAAGACCCGAAAAATCACCGCGCAGAGAGGCAGGGGTGTCCCAGTGAACAACGGCGACGTCAACAACGGCACGGCGCGGACGGGACGCCTGGCCACCGGGCTCGCCCCCGACCGACCGAACCCCCGAGGGGCGGCCACCGCCGTCCGCAACGGCGGTGGCCGGGTGGCGCTGGCGGACCGCGACGCATCGTCCGCCAGCGCCCAGCCTGGACAGACCGCCGACGATCCCGCCGTGCCATCGGCCCCACCATCGGCCCCACCATCGGCCCTGCCCGCAGACCCGCCCGCGGTTGCGCCCGCGGTCTCGGTCGACCTGCCCTACGACGACCTGGAGCGGTTGGTCAGCGGGGCGCATCACGACCCGCACGCGCTGCTCGGGGCGCACCCGCATCCCGGGAGCGACGCCACGGTCGTCCGGGTGCTGCGCCCCGATGCGAGGGCCGTGACCGTCCTCGTCGGGCCGGCCCGCTACCCGGCCACCCGGCTGCACAGCGGCGGGGTGTTCGGAGTGGCCGTGCCGGGAATGCTGCCCGACTACCGCATCGAGGTGACCTACCCGGACGGCCCGTACCTCATCGACGACCCCTACCGGCACCTGCCCACCCTCGGTGAGATGGACCTCCATCTGATCATCGAGGGCCGGCACGAACAGCTCTGGAAGGTGCTCGGGGCGCATCCGCGCGCGCTGACGACGCCGGGCGGCGCCACAGTCACCGGGGTCAGCTTCGCCGTGTGGGCCCCCTCCGCGCGGGGAGTGCGGCTCGTCGGCGATTTCGACTTCTGGGACGGGCGTGCCTTCCCGATGCGCTCGCTCGGCCGCTCCGGGATCTGGGAGCTGTTCGTCCCCGGCGCCGGCACCGGCGCCCGGTACAAGTACGAGATCCTCGGCTTCGACGGGATCTGGCGGCAGAAGGCGGATCCGCTGGCGTTCCACACCGAGGTGCCGCCGGCCACCGCGAGCGTGGTGTTCGCCTCCGACTTCACCTGGAACGACGGCGCGTGGCTCGACCGGCGGGCCCGGACGGCCTGGCGCACCGAGCCGGTGAGCGTCTACGAGGTCCACCTGGGCTCCTGGCGGCGCGGGTTGTCCTATCGGGAGCTCGCTGAGGAACTGACCGCGTACGTCGTCGAGAACGGCTTCACCCACGTGGAGATGCTGCCCGTGGCCGAGCATCCCTTCGGCGGCTCCTGGGGCTACCAGGTGTCGGCCTACTACGCCCCGACGGCCCGCTTCGGCAGCCCCGACGAGTTCCGCCACCTTGTGGACACGCTGCACCGCGCCGGCATCGGGGTGATCGTCGACTGGGTGCCGGCGCACTTCCCCCGGGACACCTGGGCGCTGGGCCGCTTCGACGGCACCCCCCTGTACGAACATCCCGATCCACGCCGCGGTGAACAGCCCGACTGGGGTACCTACGTCTTCGATCTGGGCCGCCCCGAGGTACGCAACTTCCTCGTGGCAAACGCCCTGTACTGGTTCGAGGAATTCCACATCGACGGGCTACGCGTCGACGCGGTCGCCTCGATGCTGTACCTCGACTACTCCCGGCCGGAGGGCGGCTGGCTGCCCAACATCCACGGCGGCCGGGAAAACCTCGACGCCGTCTCGTTCCTGCAGGAGACCAACGCCACCGTCTACCGCCGTTTCCCGGGCGCAATGATGATCGCGGAGGAGTCGACCGCGTGGCCCGGGGTCACCCGCCCCACCCACCTCGGCGGCCTGGGCTTCGGCTTCAAATGGAACATGGGGTGGATGCACGACACCCTCGACTACAACTCCCGGCTGCCGATCCACCGCATGTACCACCACCATCAGATGACCTTTTCGATGGTGTACGCCTACTCGGAGAACTTCATCCTGCCGTTCAGCCACGACGAGGTGGTCCACGGCAAAGGTTCACTGCTACGCAAGATGCCCGGCGACCGCTGGGCACAGCTCGCGAACCTGCGGGCGCTGCTCGCCTACATGTGGGCGCATCCCGGCAAGAAGCTGCTCTTCATGGGCTGCGAGTTCGCCCAGGACAACGAGTGGAACGAGTCCGCGTCCCTCGAATGGCCCCTGCTGGACGATCCCGCCCACGCCGGTGTCGCGGACCTCGTGCGCGACCTGAACGGTCTCTACCGGACGGTCCCGGCCCTGTACCAACACGACGCCGACCCGGCGGGCTTCTCCTGGATCGACGCGAACGACGCGGAGAACAACGTCTTCTCGTTCCTGCGGTGGTCGGGCGAGGACCCGGCGGGCGGCGTGCTGGCCTGCGTCACCAACTTCGCCGGCATCGGGCACGAGGGCTACCGCATCGGGCTGCCGTTCCCCGGCCGCTGGCGCGAGATACTCAACACCGACGGGTACCGCTACGGCGGCGGCAACATCGGCAATCTCGGCTCGGTCCAGGCTGTCGAGGAGCCGCATCACGGTCTCGACGCCTCAGCAACCCTGACGCTGCCGCCTCTCGGGGCCATCTGGCTCTCCCCCGCCTAGTGCCTTCCCCCGCACGGCGGCTTCGCCGCAGTGCGGGGACCCCTGGCCCAGGGCGCCGTACGGGGCCTCCGTCAGCTCGCCTTC
>NZ_JDWE01000027.1:0-45814 GCF_000685765.2 Frankia sp. BMG5.23 | reverse complement strand
GGCTTCGCCGCAGTGCGGGGACCCCTGGCCCAGGGCGCCGTACGGGGCCTCCGTCAGCTCGCCTTCAGCCGGTGAATGTGGGGATCTGAGCACGGTCCGCGGTCCCTGGACCGTGCACTGGCTCCCCACAACTCGACTGCCGCGTCCTCAGAAGAGAGCGGCTGCCAGGGAGCGTCGAGCCGGGGCCACCGCGGGCTCCTCGTCACCCAACGCCTGGAACAGCCCGACGAGGTGCGCTCGGACCCTTTCCCGCTCCGGTCCCGCCGTCCGGCGGACGACCTCGACGAGACCAGCGAGGGCCCCGGCCACGTCTCCCTGCGCGATGCCCAGGTCGGCCGCGGCAACCGCGGCCTCGACGTCGTCCGGATTCGCCACCAGCCGGTTGCGGACGTCCACCGGATCGTACCCATGCACCCGGCGCAGCAGTTCGGCCCGCGCGAGCCCGGTCAGGGCCTCGGGATCCGCGGGCGCCTCGGTGAGCCGGATGCGGTAGGACTCGACCGCGGTGTCGAAGTCGCCACGGGCAAGCGCCGCCTCGGCCGCCGCCACATGTGGGTCACGGGCGGGGCCGCCCGCGGCTGCCGCGCCCGGGACTGCGCCCATCGCCTCGCCGACCAGGGAGAGCAGCTGATCGAGCCAGCTCCGCACCTCCCGTTCGGGCACGGCGCCGGTGAACTCTCCGATGATCCGCCCGCCGATCACCGCCTTCACCGCGGGGATGCCCTGCACGTCGGCGGCCTGCGCGAGGCCCGGGTTCGCGTCGACGTCGATCTTGGCGAGGATCCACCGGCCGCCGTCCGCCGCGGCGAGCTTCTCCAGGATCGGGCTGAGCTGCTTGCACGGGCCGCACCAGGAGGCCCAGAAGTCCAGCACTACGGGAACCTGCATCGACCGGCTGACCACGTCGGTGGCGAAGCTCGCCTCGGTGACGTCGATGACCACGGGCCCGGCTGGCGCGCCGGGACGGGCGTCCGGCGCGGCCGTGGCGGCGCTGCTGGCGGGGGGAGGCGGGGTCGCCGGCTTGGGGTCGAGCGGGACGGCGCCGGCGAGGCGCAGACCGCCGAGGCTTTCGGGCAGACGTCCCGCGCCTCCCGCACCGCGCGGCGATCTGGATGGGACTGGTGGCCTACGTTGCATGCCTCCATCGTGGCATCTGGTCGCGGTCAGTGGGCTCGGCACCGGACGACTTTTCCGGTCCTCATGTCCGCCTCGCCCGGGGTCGGACACAGACGCCCAATCCGGGCCGGCGGGCCGCGGGCCGCGGGCCGTTGCCCGCCGGCCGCGGTCAACGATCAGTGGCGTCCGCGCCGGTCTCGCCCCCGGCCAGCAACCGGTCGATCGCGGCGACCTTCGTGTGCAGAGCGTCGGTGACTCCCGGGCGAAGATCGGCCTTCAGCACCAGACTCACCCGGCCAGCACGGGCCGAGACCGCCTCGGTGGCCCGGCGGACGACGTCCATCACCTCGTCCCACTCGCCTTCGATCGTGGTGAACATGGCGGTCGTCTCATGGGGCAGCCCACTGGCCCGCACTATCCGGACCGCCTCGGCGACCAGATCCGCGACCCCCTCGCCCTGACCGATGGGCGTGACACTGAAGGCAACAAGCATGCGGTCAGACTTATCACGACAGTCCGCTCACCGCGCATCGAACAACGCAGGGCCACTACCCTGCTACGCCGACGCACCGAGGTCGTCGGTAAGCTATTTGCATGTCACGAAACGTCGCCAGAAAACCGGCCGGCGATCCAGTTGAGCAAACCCGGAACAACGGTCTCTGACGGTACGCCCTACCATTGCCCGCCGTGGGGTGGAAGAAGACGGATAATGAGGCGTAGGTGGGGTCACGCATCTTGCTCGACGCGCTGACGGACCTGGCTGTGGTCGTCGGCACGGATGGTCGTGTCACCGACATGGGTGCCGCCGCCCGCGCCTTCCTCGGTGACCGGGTTCCCCGCGTCCCCCATCTGCGCGATCTTGTCGACGTCGTCGATCCCGCGTTCCGCCTCGCTCTCGGTGAGGCGGTGACGGCCGCGCTGGGGCGGACCGGGCAGTGGCGTGGCTCGGTGGGACTCGTCGACCTGGCCGGGGCCACCGTGCCCCATCACGTGACGGTCCGGGTCGACCCGGAGGGCGGGCTGGTCGTCGTCGCTCGGGACACCAGCGACCAGCGCGCCCGCGAGGTCGCCGAGAACGAGTCACGGGCCAAGGACGAACTGATCGCCCGGCTCGGCCACGAACTGCGGACCCCGCTGAACGCCATGCTGGGCTTCGCGCAGCTGCTGGAACTCGAACCGCTCACCCCCGACCTCCACGACGACGTCGAGCGGATCATCACCGGTGGCCGCCACATGCAGGCGTTGATCGATGACGTGCTGGACCTGGCCAGGCTCCGCGCGGGCCGGGGGGACATCAACAAGGGGCCGGTCAACGTCCTCGACATCGTCCAGGGCGTGGTGGAGCTCGTCGAACCGCTCGCGGCGCAGCGCAGCATCCGGCGGGTGATCCATCCGGCGCTGCCGCTCGTCGCCGACGCGGACCGCCGCCGCCTGTGGCAGGTCCTGCTCAACCTTGTCGGTAACGCGCTGAAGTACGGCCGGGAGGGCGGCAGCGTGCGCGTCGGCATCGTGCCCATCACCGGCTCGCGGATCCGTATCGAGGTCGAGGACGACGGCGCGGGGCTCTCCCCCCGGGCGATCGACCGACTGTTCCGGCCCTTCGAGCGCCTCGGCGCCGAGCGCAGCGGAATCGAGGGCAGCGGGCTGGGCCTCGCGCTGTCCCACGCCCTGGTCACGGCGATGGGCGGGGTGCTTACCGTCGCCAGCCGGTACGGCGTGGGAAGCGTGTTCGCCGTCGTGCTCGACGCGGTCGACCTGCGTTTCGAGGATCTCGATGATGACAGCGGGTTCGTGGGCAGTTACGGTGGCCTCCCAGGTCGCTCCGGCGAGTCCGGCACGGTCACCCTCGGCCGTCCTCCCACACCCGGCGGCCTGCGGGTCGTGCACGTCAGTGGCGATCCCGCCCTGCGTTCCCTGGTCGCCGAGACCCTCACCGATTTCCTGGCTGCGGACACCGTGACCGTTCCCCGCGCCGGTCTCGCCCTCGACGCGGTGCGGGGGGCCCGGCCGGCGTTCATCCTGCTCGACCGGGACCTGCCCGACACGACCGCGGCCGAGCTGCTCGCCCAGCTCGCGGCGGACCCGACCGCCGGCGTCATCCCGGCCCTGGTCCTCAGCGAGGACACCGACCCCCGCGAGCGGGCGTACCTGCGCCGAGCCGGCGCCGTGGACGTCCTGAAGATCCCGCTGGATCCCGGCGCCCTAGTCGCCGCGGCAGCCGCGCTCACCACCGCGATGACCGCCCCGAGCTGACCTGACCGGGCCGCCCCGAACGGCGCCTGATGCGGGGAAGAGCTCGAAGTCCAGAAAGTCGAAGCCAGGCGCCACCACGCAGCCGACCAGGACGTGCTGTCCATCGCGCGGGACCGCGGTCTGCCATTCGCCGGCCGGCACGACGAGCTGCGGCGCTTGGCCCGCGGCCAGATCGGGCCCGAGGATCCGCCGGTCGGCGGCGACCGGCGCCCGGCCCGGCCCGCCGAGAGTGAGATCGAGGGCCCCGCCGCCCTGCCAGAGCCAGATCTCGGCCGAGGCCACCCGATGCCAGCCGGACACCTCTCCCGGACGCAGCAGGAACAGGATGGACGTCATGACGGGGCGCCTGCCGCCATGTGCGTCGATCTGGTCGGGACTGGCCCAGGTCCGGCGGTACCAGCCGCCCTCGGGATGTTCTTCGAGACCAAGCTCCCGCACCAGGTCGTCGGCCAGCGTCGCGGGGTCGTCGATGCGGGTCATCGCGGGAGCCTCCCCGAGGCCTGCCGTCACGCCGGAACGCGCAGCACCAAGGCGTCTCCCTGGCCGCCGCCGCCGCAGAGACCGGCGGCCCCGATCCCGCCGCCGCGGCGCTTCAGCTCGTTGGCCAGGGTCAGGGCGATCCGGGCACCGGAGGCTCCGACGGGGTGACCGATCGCGATCGCGCCGCCGTTGACGTTGGTGATCTCCGGGCCGATCCCGAGGTCGCGCATGGACTGGATCGCGACCGCGGCGAAGGCCTCGTTGATCTCGACGAGGTCGAGATCGGCCGGGGTGAGCCGCTCCTTGGCCAGCGCCGCGAGGATGGCGCGCGAGGGCTGGGACTGCAGGGAGGTGTCCGGACCGGCCACGAAGCCGTGGTGACCGACCTCCGCGAGGATCGGCAGGCCGAGCTGTTCGGCCTTCGCCCGGCTCGCCACGATGACGGCGGCGGCGCCGTCGGAGATCGGCGACGACGAACCCGCGGTGATCGTGCCGTTGCCGTCGAAGGCCGGCCGCAGCTTCGCGAGCACCTCGACGGTGGTGTCGGGACGCACGCTCTCGTCCTGGTTGACGACCAGCGGCTCGCCGCGGCGCTGCGGCACCGCGACCGGGACGATCTCGTCGTCGAACAGCCCGTTCTTGGTGGCGGCGGCGGCCCGCTGATGCGACTGGGCGCCGAACTCGTCCTGCTCGGCCCGGCCGATGCCAAGCCCCGCGTTGTACCGCTCGGTGCTCGCCCCCATCGCGATCTGGTCGAAGGCGCAGAACAGCGCGTCGTGCTCGGTGGCGTCGAGCAGCTCGGCCCGGCCGTACTTCACCCCGGAGCGCAGCGAGCGCAGCAGGTGCGGGCCGCCGGTCATGGACTCCATCCCACCGGCGACGACGAGGTCGAACTCCCCGCTGGAGATGTACGTGTCGGCCAGGGCGATCGCGTCGAGGCCGGACAGGCAGACCTTGTTGATCGTGATGGCGGGCACCGACAGCGGGATGCCGGCGGCGACCGCCGCCTGCCGGGCGGTGATCTGACCCGCACCGGCCTGGATCACATGCCCCATGATCACATAATCGACCGCGTCGCCGGACAGGCCGGCCCGCGCGAGGGCACCCGAGATCGCGATGCCACCGAGATCCGTCGCGGTGAAGCTCTTCAGCCCGCCCGACAGTTTCCCGAACGGTGTCCGCACTCCGGCCACGATCACGGAACCAGGCATGGATGCCTCCTCATCTCCAGGAAGATCTTCGGACCGGGACGGCGCCGGCACACGGCATGCGGCATGCGGCATGCGGCATGCGGCATGCGGTGACGTCGTCTCGTGGCGACGGCCTCGAGAACGGCCGTTGCTGATATAATAGCTTGGTCACGTCTGAGATTCCCGGCCGCGATTCTGGCCTCTCAGGGACAAGCGCACCCAGCCGGACCGGCGGGACGGCCAGGAGAAGCGGACCGTCCTGACAGGGACCGTCAGGACAGCTGGCCGCAGGCTGCCACGAACGGCGAGGTGGCCGGGTCCGCCGGCAGGCGTACCTGGTCGGACCGGCTGTCTTGGGCGGCCAGGCCCTCCGGGGTCAGCGCCAGGATGGTCGTGGCCACGGTGAACAGCGAACCGTCGGTCGAGGTCCCGCTGTTGATCCGCAGGGCCCGGTCCATGCAGCGGAACCCGGCGCCGACGTTGCCCTGAACTCCGGCGGCGAGGGTGAGCTGAGCCGGCAGGGAGACGGAGGCCAGCGTGTCGAGACTGGCGTAGCGCACCAGCGCGTAGTTGTCCATCCCGCTCCTCGACGTGGTCTGCACCAGGATCTCGCCGAACCCGTTGGCGTCGATGTCGACGACCGTGTAGTGCAGGGGCACCACGATCGCGCCCAGGTCGACCTGCCCGACAGTTCCGTCCCGGGAGAACACGACCTCGAGTTTGCTCCCGGTCGCCCGCACCTGGTCGGAACGGCCGTCGCCGTCGACGTCGCCCGCCACCGCCGGCTTCACGACGGCCGTCGGCAGCTGAGGGCTGTCCTGGGTCACCGTCGTCGGACTGGCTGACGAACCGGCCGTGACGGGCGGGGAGGACACGCTGGTGCTCGGGAGGGCGGTCGGCGGGGTAGTCGCCGACCAGGTCGCCGCTCCCCCTCCGGACCCACCGCCGGCCCTGGCAGAACGGCCGGTGCCGCCGGTCGAGGGCGCGACGGGTGTCCGGCTCGGCCCCGTCACGGGTGCGGTCACGAGCGGCGGGACGGCTGGCTCGACGAGCTCGTTGCTCGACGGAGGGGGCCGCAGCGCCACCACGGCGAGCCCGATGAGCGCGGCCATGACCATCCCGGCCGCCGTCATCAGCGGCAGACGCCACCGGCGCCGACGGTCGATCCCGGCACGGATCTGCCGGTAAGCGTCCGGCGAGGGCCGGATGGGCTCCACCGCCTCGGTGAGCAGGCGGGCGAGCTCCTCCGGTTCCAGACCACTCACCGCAGGCCCTCCAGCTTGCCGCTCAACGCCGACAGCCCCCGGGAGGTGTACGCCTTGACGGAACCGACACTGCAGCCCATCACCGCCGCGGCGTCCGCCTCGGACATGTCGGCGTAGTACCGCAGCACCACCGCCTCCCGCTGCCGGCGGGGCAGCTCGCGCAGCGCCTGGATGACCGCCGCCCGTTCGACGAGGGAGTAGGCGCCCTCCTCGGCGCTCGCGGCGTCGGGCATCGGCTTGGGAGCGTGTTTGAGAGCGACGAGTCGACGACGCAGTGTCGAACGTGCGAGGTTGACGACGGTCTGCCTGAGGTAGGCCAAGGCCTTGTCCCGGTCCTGGAGCCGCCCCCAGGCCGCGTGGACGCGGATGTAGGCGTCCTGCACAACCTCCTCGCAGAGGCCGAGATCGTCAAGTAGTAACGCTGCAAGACGAACCAATGACCGATAGTGTTCGGAATACAACGCGGTCAGGGCGGCATCGGCGTCCCGCGCGACATCGCTACGGGCGGCGTCGCTCCGTGCAGGCACGGGCCGCCACCCTTCCACGACAGTCATGGGCGCGATCACACCCAGTTGGACGCGTACCGAGCACTCGAAGTTGTCCCAAAAGTTCTATCGCGTCGCGCACGAAACAGACAGCCTCCACATCCCGCGACCCCGCCTCCCACCTATGGGTAACATCTGCCGTCTATCCGCCACCAGCACCAGCGTCCTACGGAGGCCGACCGTGAAGGACATTCTCGAAGCGATCATTGCCCAGAGCCCTCCGTCGCCCGCCCGGCGGGCGGAGTTCGCATCCCTCCCGGTCCCCGAGTCCTACCGCGCCGTGGTCGTGCGCCGGGACGAAATCGGGATGTTCGAGGGCATGCCGTCCCGGGACAAGGACCCCCGCCGCTCCCTGCACGTAGACGACGTGCCGACCCCCGAGCTCGGTCCCGGCGAAGCCCTCATCGCGGTCATGGCCTCCTCCGTGAACTACAACACGGTCTGGACGTCGATCTTCGAGCCGATCCACACCTTCAACTTCCTCGAGCGCTACGGCCGAACCTCTCCGCTTGCATCCCGTCACAACCAGCCTTACCACGTTGTCGGCTCGGATCTGGCCGGAGTTGTGCTACGGACAGGGCCTGGCGTACAGGCCTGGTCCCCCGGGGACGAGGTCGTCGCCCACTGTCTGTCCGTGGAACTTGAGCGTCCCGACGGCCACAACGACACGATGCTGGATCCCGAGCAACGAATCTGGGGATTTGAGACGAATTTTGGCGGACTCGCCGAGCTCGCCCTGGTCAAGACCAACCAGCTCATGCCGAAACCCGCGCACCTGACCTGGGAGGAGGCGGCCGCACCCGGTCTGGTCAACTCGACCGCGTACCGCCAGCTGGTCTCGGTCAACGGCGCGAACATGAAGCAGGGCGACGTCGTTCTCGTCTGGGGCGCGTCCGGGGGCCTGGGCTCCTACGCCACCCAACTCGTGCTACGCGGCGGGGCCATCCCGGTCTGCATCGTCTCCTCGCCGGAAAAAGCCGACATATGCCGCTCCCTCGGCGCAGAGCTGATCATCGACCGCGCCGCCGAGGCCTATCAGTTCTGGAGTGACGAACACACCCAGAACCCCCGGGAATGGCAGCGGTTCGGCAAGCGCATCCGCGAGCTCACCGGCGGCGACGACCCCGACATCGTCCTCGAACACCCGGGCCGGGAAACCTTCGGCGCCTCCGTCTATGTGACCCGCCGCGGCGGAACTATCGCCACCTGCGCCTCCACCAGCGGTTTCCAGCACGAGTACGACAACCGGTACCTGTGGATGAATCTCAAGCGCATCGTCGGCTCGCACTTCGCCAACTACCGGGAGGCCTGGGAAGCCAACCGACTCATCATGCGCGGGATGATCCATCCGACCCTGTCCCGGGTCTACCCGCTTACCGAAACGGGGCAGGCCGCCTACGACGTGCACCGCAACCTCCACCAAGGGAAGGTGGGCGTGCTGTGTCTCGCCCCGGCCGAGGGGCTGGGTGTCCGCGACGAGGCACTCCGCTCCCGCCACCTGACCGCAATCAACCGGTTCCGCGGCGTATAAACCCGGAAATCGGCCAGGTCGACAGCCGGCTCCCCTCACGCTCGCATTGACCGTCTGAGATGCTGAGGTCCTATGACCGAACACACCGATCTCATCCCAATGGCCGGCGAGACCGACGGGCCCCCCGCCTTTGATCTGGTGCGCCGTGGCTACGACCCCAATCAGGTCACCCATCACGTGAACTGGCTCGTCGAGCAGCTACGCGAGGCCGAGGCGCACCGGGCGGCGGCGGAGGCGGCCGCGTCGGAGGCTGCGACCGAGGCGGCCCGGGTACGCGACGATCTGGCCGCCAACCGTCCCGCCTGGGAGGAGTTCGGTGGCCGCGTTACCCAGATCCTCCAGCTCGCCGAGGAGGAGGCGGCCACCGTTCGGGCTGAACGCACCCGGGAGGCCGATGCCCAACTCGAGGAGGCCCGCCGGATCGTCACCGAGGCCGAGCAGACCCGGGAGAAAACCCTGCGCGACGCCGACGAGCAGGCCGCGGCCATCGTCTCGACGGCCCGCGCGGAGGCCGAACGGATCGTCGAGGTCGCTCGGGCCGCGGCCGCGCAGGCCGAGGACGACTCGAAGCGTCGGCTGGCCGACCTCGAACGCCAACGCGAACAGGTGACCTCGCAGCTTGCCACCCTGCGTGACCAGGTGACGGCCCAGCTGGGCGCGCTGCGCGACAAGCTGACCGCCGCCTCCGCGTCGATCGCCTCCATCGAGGCACCGCCGCCTGAGGAGCGTAAGGCGCTCGGCAGCGAGCCGAACGCGTTGCCCGCGTCGGCGGTCTCCCGCGGGGTCTAGCCCGCACGGGAGACCGTCGTCTCGTGGGGTCAGCCGTCACGGACGCGCGGCCGGGCCGCTCGGCATCGGCGTTCCCAACACGGCCGGTGCCAGTGTCGACGGTCCTCGATCCGCTCGGGCGGCCAGACCACCACGTGAGCGGCGCCCGGAGTGATCTCATAATCACAACCGGGACACCGGTAGACCTTGGTGGTCGCCGCGCCGCTCGTCGGTCGCACACCCACTCACCGTCCCGCAGGACGACGACCGGATCCGGCATCCACCAGCCGACCGGGTGCCCGCGCTGCGCATCCGACGGCCGGGCCCGGCGTCGGCGCGCCTTCCTCGTCACCGCCCGCGAGCGGGTCTGCCCGATGCCCGGAACCGATCCCGCCGGGTGCGGGAACCCGAACCCGGGGTATCGCCGGCCGGCGGGCCCGCGACCCACTCGCCCCGGTCCACCACCTCGCCGTCAACGATCCGAGGCCGGTCATCCGCCGCCGGTCCGGCCGAGGAGGCCGTCGTGCGCCCGCCCGTCCCCGCCCCGAACCTCTCGCCCGTCCACCGCACCCGCCCGCCGACCCGCTCGAAGCCGGCCATCACGAGCGAGCGGGCGAGCTTGGCCTTGCGCACGGCCCCCGCCGGACTCGCCAGGGCGGACGACGCACCGATGAGCAGCTGGAAGCCGCGATCGCTGCCACGCCAGTGCTCACGCAGGATCGGCTCCCCGGCTCCGACGGCCAGCCGCCGGAAGGCGAACGCGATGACCGCGACGTCGTCGAGCTGACCCACCACCGGAATCGCGTTGGTCAGCCGGTTCTTCGGCGACACGAGGTACGCGAGCGCCGCGGCGGCCTCCACCTTCGCGGACTGCGGGACCCGCGGATCGGCGACGACCCGCCGCAGCAGCTGGACCAGATCGGGAAGGAACATCGTGACTTCCCGACTGAACGCTCGCACGGCGTCCCTGTCGAGCACGACCATCGCCGCTCCAGCCTCCTCCCGCGCGAATCGGGATTTCCCGCCGACCGTCGACATCCTAGTCCGCGCGGACAGAAGCGATCTTGTTCTCGGCGTGACGGGTGGGCTCAGCGCGGCGGGTGGTCGAGGAACCCCCGGCCGGTCTTGCGTCCCAGGAACCCAGCCCGGACCAGCTGTTCGAGCAGGGGTGCCGGGGCGTAGCCGGGCTCGCGGAACTGCGCGTACAACGAGCGCGTGATCGCGAGCGTGACATCGAGGCCGACGACGTCGGCGAGCGCGAAGGGGCCCAGCGGATGGCCGCAACCGACCGTCATCGCCGTGTCAACGTCCTCGATCGTCGCATAGTGCGCCTGGAGCATCTTCACTGCGTCGTTGAGATAGGGAAACAGCAGCGCGTTGACGATGAACCCCGCCCGGTCGGCGCAGAGCACCGGATGCCGCCCGGCCGCTCGGGACAGCGCCAGGACCGTGGCTGTCACGTCGTCGCCGGTGAGAACCGTGGGCACCACCTCGATCAGCTTCATCGCCGGGGCCGGGTTGAACCAGTGCATACCGATGACGTCCCGCGGCCGGCTGGTGGCCATGGCGCACTCGATGACCGGCAACGAGGACGTGGTGGTCGCCAGCACGGCGCCGGGCGCCGCGATCTTGTCCAGGTCGGCGAACAGCTCCCGCTTCACCGCCAGGTCCTCCACCACCGCCTCAAGCAGCAGCTCGCAGTGGCCGAGCTCACCCAGATCGGTCGTGCCGCGCACCCGGGCCAGAGCCGCCAGCCGGTCGGCGTCGGACAGCCGCCCCCTGGCCACCGACGCCGCCAACGACGACTCGATCTTCGCGAGGGTGGCGGCGAGGGTGCGCTCGCTCCGGGCCCGCAGGAGGACGTCGTGCCCGGACCGGGCCAGCACCTCCGCGATGCCACCCGCCATCGTGCCGCTCCCCACGACGCCGACCGAGCGCACCGGGCGGCCCCGCCCCAGGCGGTCGGCGAGCGGATCGACCGCGTCGACCACCTCGGAGGAGTCCGGTGCCGCGTAGGTGTAGAAACCACGACCGGTCTTGCGGCCGAGCAGGCCCGCGCGCACGAGCTGGCTCAGCAGCGGTGCCGGAGCGTGCAGGTGGTCACGGGACTGCCGGTACATCGAGTTGAGAATCTCGTGGGCGGCGTCCAGACCGATCAGATCGAGCAGGGCGAGCGGGCCCATCGGATGCCCGCACCCGAGCCGCATGGCCGCGTCAATGTCCTCCCGGGCCGCATACCGGGCCTCGAGCATGCGCACGGCGTTGTTGAGATAACCGAACAGCAGCGCGTTGACGATGAAGCCCGCCCGGTCCTCCGCGACGACCGCGGTCTTCCCCACGTCGTTGACCAGGCCGATCACCCCGGCCAGCACGGTCGGGTCGGTGACGACCGTGCGTACGACCTCCACCAGGCGCATCACCGGCGCCGGATTGAACCAGTGGGTGCCGAGCACCCGTTCCGGGCGGGCGGTGCCCGCCGCGAGTTCCGTTACCGACAGGGAGCTGGTGTTCGTCAGGAAGACGGTGGCCGGGGGGCAGATCTCGTCGAGTCGGGCGAAAAGCGCCTGTTTGGCGCTCATTCGTTCGTCGATCGCCTCGATCACCAGCTCGCAGTCGGCGACCGCCGCGAGCTCGGTGCCGAGACGCATGCGGGCCAGCACGGCCTCCCTGGTCGCGTCGTCGAGCTTGCCGTGGCGGCCCGCGCGGTCGAGGGAGTGCTCGACCCGGGCCCGGCTGCGGGCGAGCGCGTCGGCGTCACGCGCGATGCCGACGACCTCCAGACCGGCCTTCGCCAGCACCTCGGCGATGCCCGCGCCCATGGTGCCGAGCCCCACCACCCCGACCCGGCGGTGTCTCACCGCCTCGTCCCGGCTGTTCTCCGGCTTCTTCTCCTGGTTCGCGTTCTCCTGGTTCGCGGCCGGCCCCGTTCCCGATGTGGTTCCCGATACGGGCCTCTCGATCATGCCCAGGCTCCTCTACTTCGGCGCACGGGCCCCGGGCGACGGGTGGGCGTCGCGGGCCGGGCGGTGTCAGACGGCGAACGCCGCGATCCTCCCATATTCTCGAGACGCCGGCCCATGATCGCACTACGGGAACGGACCGGCCGCCGGACGGGGAAGCCGGACGGGCGGCCGTCGCAGGTTCGGCGGACCGGGCAGGCTCGGCGGAATCGCTTTCAGAAAAGCGTCGGAATGGACGGTTCGAGGCCCCGCAGCTCGTCATAGTCGACGACGGCGCAGCCCAGCCCCCGGTCCGCCGCCAGCAGCCGCGCCTGCGGGGTGATGGACTGCGCCGCGAGGATGCCGCGCACGGGATGCGGCAACGCCGGGTCGGCCTCCAGGCGGACAAGGTAACGGGTCAGCTGCTCCACCCCGTCGATCTCACCCCTGCGTTTGATCTCGACGGCGACCGTCGAGCCGTCCGCGTCGCGGCACAGCAGGTCGACCGGCCCGATGCCGGTCTCGTACTCGCGGCGCACCAGGGTGAGTCCGGGCGCGATCGCGTCGGGCCGGTCGGCGAGCAGCACCTGCAGATGCGCCTCCACCCCGTCCTTGCGCAGACCCGGGTCGACGCCGAGGTCGTGCGTGGAATCGTGCAGCACCTGTTCGAGGGTGATGACGAGCTGCTCGGCCGCGCGGTTGGTGACCCGCCAGACCCCGTCCGCCTCGGCGATGACGCACGGGGGACTCATCCAGTTGAGCGGCTTGTACGCTCGCCCGTCGGCGTGGATGGAGACGGATCCGTCCGCCTTGACGAGTACCAACCGGACGGCGCTCGGCAGATGTGCGGTGAGCCGACCGACGTAGTCCACGCTGCAGCGAGCGATGACGAGCCGCATGACGTCACGCTATCGCGGCCGTTTCCGGCGCCCGGCGGCGGTGGGACCGCCGCGCACCGGGCGATCGCCTGACGATCACCCGACATCGCCGCCGCGAGCCGCCACGAGGTCGTCCAGAATCCGGCATCGATCCACGTACCGGGCCGACAACCGGGCGGCGTCCTCGGGCGGCAACCGCCTCAGCCTGGCCGGATCGGCGTTGTCCTGTATGTCGGCCCGTTTCACGACGACGGCAAGCGGATCGGCGGCCACCCGGGCGAGATAGTCGGGCACCGGCTCGCCCTCCCGATGGGACAGCGCGTCGACCGCCGCGACGACCGGGGCCGGATAGCCCGCGGCCACGAGATCCGCGAGGGTGGTCTCGCTGTCCTCGACGACGTCGTGCAACACCGCCGCGAGCTGGGCGGCGTGGGCGTCCACCCCGGCGGTGGGAGCCGTGCGCGCGACTGCCGCCATCACGCGCAGCGGATGGCCGATGTACTCCTCACCGACCTTGTCCAGCTGACCGGCGTGCGCCCGGGTGGCCAGGGCGACGGCGTCGTGCAGGGTGGGCGTCGCGGCGCGGTGCGGACCGTCCGCCTCGCCATGACCGGGCCGCGCGTCGTCAATCCTGGTTGAGGGCACAGACCGACCGTACGACGTCGAGGGTGCCCCGGGCTGTCAAGGGTACCCCGGGCCCATGGCGGTGCAGGTCACCCGGTGCAGGGCGGCGGGGAGACCTTCCACAGGGTGATCAGAGCGCTCGGAAGCACATCACAGGCCCGCGGGCCGTTGCGGACGATCGTCCAGGGCCCGGCTCCGATCCGCCGCCACACGTGCGGGTCGACCGGCGGCGTGGCCGGCCCTTGGACCTCGATGCGACCGATCGCCCAGTACTCGTCGTGCGCCGCGTCAACGCCCTCGACGGCGCCGAAGTACATCCCGTTCACGATCGTCACCTGCCGGGCGGAGATGGTGGAAGCACCCCCGGCCGCCTTGATCGAGTCGGCGACCGTCCACGACAGCGCGAGCCGCAGGGCATCCGGATCAGGCTCGTCGAGGACCCGCATCTGATGGGCCGTGCCCGGTCGGCGGGCGCCCTCCCACGGGGCGGTCCGCAGCGCGGGGGTCAGCTCCGGGGCGGGCGAGGTGGCGGTCCGAGGCGCATGCACGGTGCCGGACTGCCGGTCCGCGGTCACGTAGCCGATGGCCACGCCGAGCAGGACCGCGACCACGAACGCCACCGGGACCAGGACCGACCGGTACTCGCGCACCCCGGCCAGCCCGGCGGATCGCGCGCTCCGATCGCCGACGGCATTCACCCGCGCGGGCACCTCCACGTCCTGCACGCCTCCGTCCGGCATCACACCCTGCCAAGAGCCGGGCCCGTCACCCGAAAGCAGTACCCGATCAGCAGGTACCCGGCAAGCATGCCGCATCGCGTGTCCGCCCGGCACACGGGCGCGCCTGACATGACGGTGCGCAGCCACCCTGGTTCGTTCCGCTCCGGGCTCCGTCCCGATCGGGACGGAGCCCCTCCTGGCGGGCCTAGGTGGTGGTCGAACGGATGAGCCGCCCGGGCAACCCGCTCAGGCGTGGCCGACGTGCACCAGGTCGGCGGCCTCCTCGAACCGCAGCAACCCACCCAGCCGGTCCGCGACGAGCAGGCGTTCAAGCGGGCTCGGCACATCGACCAGCACCATCGAGCGGCCAGCGGCACGGGCTCGGCGAGCGCCGCCAAGCAGCACCCCCAGCGCGGCATGATCGCCGAGCTCCAGGCCCGCGACGTCAACGCGCAGCGGCCCGCTCCCATTGTCGATCGCCGCGTGCAGCAGGCTGCGTAGTGTCCCCACCGTCCGCACATCCACCCGGCCAACCACGCGGGCCGTCTGCGCGCAGCCGGCCCGCGTGTCCCCGGAGCACTCCAGACTCAACACGTTCACGCCGATGTTCATGTGATCTCCCGTCCCGGCCGTCCGGCGCCCCCGCTGTCGTGACGCCGTTGCTACCAGCTATCCGCGCCGATCGCGGGTAGCACTCAGGTGCGGCTCGCCCCGGGCGGACCGCGACGTACCCCCTCGTCTCCATCGAACTGTCGTCGTTCGGCCACAGAGAGGTCGGGCCGGTTACCTCAATGGTGGCAGCGGTTGACGGGCGATGTTTCCTCTGTCGGATTCCGTGGAGGTGTCGAGGCCCGGATCCAGGTCCGTCGCGAGGATGTCTGGGACGATGCAAGGTGGCGTCGAAGAGCGGCACGATCGGAGGTGCGGGATGCCCGCAACGGCCGGGGCACTTCTCCTCGAGCCGCTGATCGCGCTGCTGGCCGTCGGCCTGCTGATGGCGATCGGGCGCTGGGCCCATGCTCCGGCACGGCCGCGGCCGGCCGGTTCCGTCCCCGGCCACGACTTCGGTCTGCTCGTCCCGGTGGCCACCGTGGACACCCCCGCCGAGATCACTCGGCTCCGCGCGGCGCTGTGGGCGCGGGGTATCCGCTCGACCTGGGCCACGGCACCGGCCGGTCCGATTCGCATCGACGCCGCCGGGAACATCATCGCCCGGCCGCGGGACCGCCGCCACGTGCTCGTGTTCGGCACGGACGCGAACCGAGCCGCCCGTGCCCTCGTGAACCTGCTCGGCTCGCGCCAGTCGCCCACCTGACCCCGCCGGCCGGGCCGGCGGGGTCACGATGCCAGCGGGATCAGGCCGATGCCGGTGAAATCAGGCTACGGCGCGGTCGGAGACCCGGCGGATGTCGGCGCCGAGGTCCGTCATGTTCTCGACAAACCGGGCGTATCCCCGGTCGATGTGGTGGACGTCGCTTACCTCGGTGACGCCGTCCGCAACCAGGCCGGCGAGCACGAGACCCGCGCCGGCCCGCACGTCGGAGGCCGTCACCCGGGTGCCGGACAGCCGCGCGGTGGGCCGGACGATGACGTGGTGGCCGTCCGTACGCAGGTCGGCGCCGAGTTTGTGCAGCTCGCGGCAGAAGGCGAACCGGCTGTCGAAGATGTTCTCGGTGATCAGGGAGGTACCCCGGCTAACCGACTCCAACGCGATGATCTGCGGCAGCAGATCAGTCGGAAAGCCGGGGTACGGCAGCGTCACCACGTCGATCGACCGGGGTTGTCCCCGTCCGACGACCCGGAATCCGTCGTCCCGGACGTCGACCTCGGCACCGGCCTGCACCAGCTTCTCTAGGACGATGCTGAGGTGGGCGGCCTGACCGTGCCGGATCAGCACGTCGCCACCGGTCATCAGGGCGCCGATGGCGTACGTGCCGGCGACGATGCGGTCCGCCACCGTCCGGTGTTCCACCGAGGTGAGCTGGTCGACCCCGTCGATGATCAGTGTCGACGATCCCGCGCCGTCGATACGCCCGCCCATCGCCGTCAGCATCGCGCACAGGTCGGCAATCTCGGGTTCCTGGGCGGCATTGTCGATCACCGTCGTCCCCTTGGCGAGAACCCCGGCCATCAACAGGTTCTCGGTGGCGCCCACGCTGGGGAAGTCGAGCCAGATCGAGGCTCCCTGCAGCCTGCCGGAGCAGCGCGCGACGAGGACTCCGGACTCGACGTCAACCAGCGCACCGAGTTTGGTCAGGCCGTTGACATGAATGTCGAGCGCGCGCGATCCGATCGCGTCCCCACCGGGCAGGGCGACCCGCGCCTCCCCACGGCGGGCGACCAGCGGACCGAGCACCGCCACCGACGCCCTGATCTGCCGCACCAGCTCACCATCGGCCGCGACGCCCGGAGCCTGGGGCACCTCAATGCTCAGCCGCCCGCCGGCGGCGTCCCGCTCGACGGTCGCACCGAGCCCCGCCAGCACCTTGGACATCACCGACACGTCCAGGATGTCAGGAACGGCGGACAGCATCGTCCGGCCCGCGGCCAGCAGGCTCGCGGCCATCAGCTTCAATACCGAGTTCTTCGCGCCCGGGACGGCGACCTCGCCGGCCAGCCGGGTACCGCCTGTCACAACGAAGCGCTCCACGAACCTCGATGCTAGGTCCTGGCCTGAAGATCTTCACCGCCACCCGCCGGACCGACCGGCGCAACCCTGCGCGGTCGCCTCATTCCGCTGCGTCGGACGGAAGGACGGACACCCCGTCGTGGGTGCGGATAAACGGCTCGAGCCGTCCGGCCACCGCGTCCGCCACCCGGATTGCGAAAGCCGGCACAAACCGCGTACGGACCTCGTCGATTCCTGGAGATCATGGGGTTACTCGCGGCAGTGATCGCCTTCATCACCACCGCCGCGAACGTCGCTGCGGGGCAGCCGGCCCGACCGGCCGCCGGCCTTCTCACGCTCGCTGGCGGCGTGACGTTGCTCGTCTTCTGGGGCTTTCACGTCCTGCTCGTGGGGACCGAACCGGCCCGGCGTCGGGTCGTCGCGGCGGTCGTCGGGACGATACTCGTGGTGGCGGGGTTTCTCATGACGGAGTTCTCATGACCACGGTGGGGGCCAACGGGTGCGTGTGCTGCGGTCCATCAGCCGGTCGGACAAGCTCCACAATGAGGATGCCGCCGGTTCCCGCGCCGATGGCCTGTGGGTGATCGACGGAGCGACGCCGCTGCACGACGATCCGACGATCAGCGGCCGGTCCTCGGCGGCCTGGCTGAGCGGCGCGGCCGACGCCTTCCTCGCCACGGTCCCCTGGCGGGATAGATCCCTGCCCGAGGTGGTGCGGGAGCTGATCGCACATGTCCGCGCCGAGGGACGGCGCCTGGGGCTCGCCGCGGGTCGGTTCCCGACCGCCACGATCGCCCTCGCCCGGCAACGGGGCCCGCTACTCGATCTGTACCTCCTCGGGGACAGCCCGGTGCTGCTCCGTCATCCCGGCGGGGAAGTGGTCAGTTTCACCGATCCCCAGTTCGATGGGGTCGAAGAGGCGCTGCTCGAACCGGTCCGCGCCGAGCTGGCACGCGGCATCGATGTCGCGCAGGCCTACGGACGGGCACACACGATGACCCGCGAACGCCGCCGGCAGCGCAACACCGCGGCCGGGTCCTGGATCCTCGGTGACGTCACCGCTGCCGCCGACCACGCGTTCGTCACCACCATGCCGGTGGAACCCGGCACGGAGCTGGTGGCGCTGTCCGACGGCTACGCCCGGGCCGTCCGTCCCTTCAGCCTGGTCGCCGACGACGCGGCCCTTGTCGACGTGCTCGCCCGCGGCGAACAGGCCATACTGCTGGAACGGCTGCGGGCGGCGGAACGGGCCGACCCGGACTGCTCGCGGTTCCCCCGGTTCGGGATGAGCGACGACGCGACCGCGCTCTACGCCCGGATCTGACAACCCGGCCGCGCGGTCAACGACTGCCTAGAGTGGTCCCCATGGCAGTGCACCTGACTCGGATCTACACCCGCACCGGGGATGACGGTACGACGGCGCTGGGCGACATGTCGCGGGTGGCGAAGACCGATCCGCGGCTGGCCGCCTATGCCGACGTGGATGAGGCGAACGCCGCGATCGGCGTGGCCCTCGCCCTCGGCGGGCTTCCCGACGAGCTGCGGGCGGTGCTCGGCCAGGTCCAGAACGACCTCTTCGACGTCGGCGCGGATCTGTGCACCCCGGTCGACCCGGCGCCGGCCTACCCACCCCTGCGGATCACCGAGGCCTACGTGGAACGGCTCGAGGAGGCGTGTGACCGTTTCAACGCCGGCCTGCCGAAGCTGGCCTCCTTCATTCTTCCGGGAGGGACTGCCGGGGCGGCGCTGCTGCATGTCGCCCGCACGGTCGCCCGCCGGGCGGAACGGTCCGTCTGGGCCCTCCTCGAGGCCGAGCCGGACCGCACCGGCCCGCTGCCGGCCCGCTATCTCAACCGACTGTCGGACCTGCTGTTCATCCTCGCCCGGGTGGCGAACCCCGAGGGGGACGTGCTCTGGCGCCCGGGGGCGCACGCCTGAGACCCGCTCGATACCCGAGGGTCGCCAAGCCAGTCAACCGAATTGATGACTGACGATCATGAGTACCACGGTGCGCGTGAGGTACAGGACGCGGCAACGGGTCGCGGCCATGGCCGCGACCACCGGCCAGCAGATGCAGACGATCATCGGCCAGGCCGGCGAGGCCTACGAGCGCGAGCTGTTCTGGCGCGGCTTCGAGGAGGGGTACGACCGCCTCGCGACCGACTCGCTCGCCTGGGACGAGCTCGGTGCCGAGCGCTCCGCCGAGGCGGGGGGCGCTGCGGGCTGCCCTCCCACGTCGAGCTCGCGCCCGGCGGCACCGGTCTGCGCGAGACAAGCTACGCGAAGGTCGAGGACGTGAAATCGGTGTCCCAGCAGCGCTTTGGTCGCCGGCTCGGCGTCGTGGGTCCCGATCATCTGCTGCGGATGACCGAGGCCCTGCAGTTTCTGATGGGCCTGTAGGGCCCTGTCGCGACCTGTGACGTGACGCGAAAGACGCGTCCCCCGATGCGGAGAACGCGCCCTTGGCCGCGGGAAACTCAGGTCAGCTTCGCGGTCTCGGCGAGGATGCTGACACCCTGGTGTGTCACCGAGATGAAGCCGCCGTCCACCGAGGCCGAGATCTCCCGGCCACCGGTCTTGACCCGGACCGTTCCGCCCGGCGCCAGCAGACCCAGCAGCGGCACATGGCCGGGCAGCACGCCGAGATCACCGTCGGTGGTCCGGGCGACGACCATGTCGGCGTCGCCGGACCACACCTCCTGCTCGGGCGAGACAATCGCCACCCGGATCGGCATTACAGGTTCTCCGCGTTCTTCTCCGCGTCCTCGATGCCACCGCACATGAAGAACGCCTGCTCCGGCAGGTGGTCGAAGTCGCCCTGGGTGAGCCGCTTGAACGAGTCGATCGTCTCGTCGAGCGGGACGAACTTGCCGGGGATGCCGGTGAACTGCTCGGCCACGAAGAACGGCTGCGACAGGAACCGCTGGATCCGCCGCGCCCGGTTGACGAGAATCTTGTCCTCTTCGGAGAGCTCATCGATACCGAGGATGGCGATGATGTCCTGCAGGTCCTTGTAGCGCTGCAGGATCCGCTGCACCTCACGGGCCGTGTCGTAGTGCTCCTGCCCGAGATAGCGCGCGTCCAGGATCCGGGAGTTGGAGTCGAGCGGGCTCACCGCCGGGTAGATACCCAGGTCGGAGATGGCCCGGTCGAGCACGGTGGTGGCGTCGAGGTGGGTGAACGTCGTCGCCGGCGCCGGGTCGGTCAGGTCGTCCGCGGGCACGTAGATGGCCTGCAGCGAGGTGATCGAGTGGCCCCGGGTCGAGGTGATGCGCTCCTGGAGCACACCCATCTCGTCGGCCAGCGTCGGCTGGTAGCCGACGGCGCTGGGCATCCGGCCGAGCAGCGTGGAGACCTCGGATCCGGCCTGGGTGAACCGGAAGATGTTGTCGATGAACAGCAGCACGTCCTGCTTCTGGACGTCCCGGAAGTACTCGGCCATCGTGAGCGCGCCGAGCGCGACCCGCAGCCGGGTACCCGGCGGCTCGTCCATCTGGCCGAACACCAGCGCGGTGTCCTCGATGACGCCGGCCTCGGTCATCTCCAGGAACAGGTCGTTGCCCTCACGGGTACGCTCGCCGACCCCGGCGAACACCGAGACGCCACCGAACTCCTTGGCGACCCGGCGGATCATCTCCTGGATGATGACGGTCTTGCCGACGCCGGCACCGCCGAACAGGCCGATCTTCCCGCCGCGCACGTACGGCGCGAGCAGGTCGATGACCTTGATGCCGGTGGTGAACATCTCGGTCTTCGACTCGAGCTGGTCGAACGCCGGCGCCGACCGGTGGATCGGCCAGTACGTCTCGGCCTCGATCTGCTTCACGTCGAGCGGCGTGCCAAGCACGTTGAACACGTGGCCCTTGGTGGCGTCGCCGACCGGGACCGAGATCGGCGCGCCGGTGTCGTGGACGGGCGCGCCCCGGACGAGACCGTCGGTCTGCTGCATGGAGATGGCCCGCACGGTGTTGTCACCGATGTGCTGGGCGACCTCGAGCGTCAGCGTCAGCGTCTCGTCGCCGATGGTCCGGTCGACCTGCAGTGCCTGGTAGATCTCGGGGAGTTCGTCGGGAGCGAACTCCACGTCGACAACCGGTCCGATGACTCGGGCGACCCGGCCGATCCCCGGGGTCCGGCCCGGTGCCGTGGCCGGCGAGCTGGTGGTGACGGTCATGGCGTCCTCAGTTTCCGATCAATGCCCGCCGCCGCAGCCTCGGGCTCGCGTTCGCTGGCACCTGGGACGGAACGGCCCGCGTCGCGCGCGCTCCGCCTTCGGCGTCGTCCTTCACGTTCTGTTGTCGTCGCTGTCCTCATCGGTTCCGGTCACACGAGTCCGGCCACACGAGTGTGAACCGCCGCCCACCCATATCAGGTTCCCGAAGCCAGAGCGTTGGCGCCACCGACGATCTCGGAGATCTCCTGAGTAATGGCGTCCTGTCGGGCCCGGTTGGCCTGCCGGGTGTATCTCTTGATGAGGTCCTCGGCGTTGTCCGTAGCCGACTTCATGGCCCGCTGTCGCGCCGCCGACTCCGACGCCGCCGACTCGAGCAGCGCCGCATAGAGCCGGCTTTCCACGTAGCGCGGCAGCAACGCGTCGAGCACCCCCTCGGCGGAGGGCTCGAACTCATACTGGGGCAGCGGACCGCCACGCGGCGGTTCGTCGGTCTCGGTGAGCACCATCGGCAGCAACCGGCGGGCGACCGGCGTCTGGGTGATGGCGCTGACGTACTCCGTGTGGACCACGTGGATCTCGTCCNCCCCGCCGTTCTCGCTCGTGGCGATGAAGGCCGCGATGAGCGCGTCCGCGACCGACTTGGCGTCCGCGTACGACGGCTGTTCGGAGAAACCGGTGTACTCGCCGCTCATCGCACGTCCCCGGAAGCGGTAGTAGCCCGTTCCCTTGCGGCCCACGACGTGCAGGTCGGTCTCCTTGCCCTCCGAATGCAGCAGCTCGATGAGCTCCCCGGTGCGCCGCAGCGCGTTCGAGCTGTACCCGCCGGCCAACCCCCGGTCGCTGGTGATCACCACGACCGCGGCCCGGGCCGCCCCGGGCCGCTCGGTGGTGAGCGGATGGTCGATCGTGGTCTGCGCCGCGACCGCCTCGATCACCCGGGTGATCTCCTCGGCATAGGGGCGGGCCGCGGCGACCCGCGCCCGCGCCTTGGCGATGCGGGAAGCCGCGATCAGCTCCATCGCTCGGGTGATCTTCTTCGTCGACTGCACCGACCGGATGCGCCGCCGGTACTCACGAAGCTGGCCCGCCATGGATCAGCCCTCGTCGTCTTTGCGCGCCGCGGGCCGGTGCACCGGGATCGACTCCTGCCGCACCAGCCCCGGGTCGAGCGGGCTCGGCGCCGGCTCGTTGACCAACGGCTTGCCGTCGGACAGCGTGAACTGCTTCTTGAACTCCGCGACGGCCGACTCCAGCATGGCGATCGTGTCGTCGCTGAGCTTGCCGGTGGTCACGATCGCGTCGTACACCCCCGGGTAAGACCGGCCGACGAAGTCCAGGAACTCCGACTCGAAGCGACGGATGTCCGCCACGGGCACATCGTCGAGCTTGCCGGTGGTTCCGGCCCAGATCGACACGACCTGGCGCTCGACCGGGAAGGGCTGGCCCTGCGGCTGCTTGAGCAGCTCGACCAGGCGGGCGCCGCGCGCGAGCTGGTCCCGCGAGGCCTTGTCCAGGTCGGAACCGAAGGCCGAGAACGCCTCGAGCTCGCGGTACTGGGCGAGGTCCAGCCGCAGGCGGCCGGCGACCGACTTCATCGCCTTAACCTGCGCGCTACCGCCGACCCGGGACACCGAGGTGCCGACGTTGATGGCCGGGCGGACACCCTGGTTGAACAGGTCGGACTCCAGGAAGACCTGCCCGTCGGTGATCGAGATGACGTTCGTCGGGATGTAGGCCGAGATGTCGTTGGCCTTCGTCTCGATGATCGGCAGTCCGGTCAGCGAGCCGCCGCCGAGCTCGTCGGAGAGCTTGGCGCAGCGCTCCAGCAGGCGGGAGTGCAGGTAGAAGACGTCACCCGGGTAGGCCTCGCGGCCCGGCGGACGGCGCAGCAGCAGCGAGATCGCGCGGTAGGCCTCGGCCTGCTTGGTCAGGTCGTCAAAGACGATCAGCGCGTGCTGGCCGTTGTACATCCAGTGCTGGGCGATCGCCGAGCCGGTGTAGGGCGCGATGTACTTGAAGCCCGCCGGCTCGTCAGCCGGCGCCGCCACGATCGTGGTGTAGGCCAGCGCGCCGGCCTCCTCCAGAGAGTTCACCACCTCGCGGATTGTCGACTTCTTCTGGCCGATCGCCACGTAGACGCACTTGACCTGCTTCGACGGATCACCAGAGGTCCAGTTGTCCCGCTGGTTGATGATCGCGTCGATGGCCACCGTCGTCTTGCCGGTCTGCCGGTCGCCGATGATCAGCTGGCGCTGACCACGGCCGATGGCCGTCATCGCGTCGATCGCCTTGATACCGGTCTGCAGGGGTTCCTTCACCGGCTGGCGCTGGACGACCGTCGGCGCCTGCAGCTCCAGCTCCCGGGATCCCTCGGCCACGATCTCCCCGAGGCCGTCGATCGGCCGCCCGAGCGGGTCGACGACCCGGCCGAGGAAGCCGTCACCGACGGGAGCGGAGAGGATCTGGCCGGTGCGGCGGACCTCCTGCCCCTCCTCGATGTTCTCGGATTCACCCAGGATGACGGTTCCGATCTCGCCGACCTCGAGGTTCAGCGCGAGACCCAGCACACCGCCGTGGAACTCCAGCAGCTCGTTGGTCATCGTGTGCGGGAGACCCTCGACCCGGGCGATGCCGTCACCGGTGACGACGACCCGGCCGACCTCCTCACGGCCGGCTGAGGTGGCCTGGAAAGAGTCGACGTACTCCCGCAGGGCGTCGCGGATCTCCTCCGGCCGGATGGAGAGCTCAGTCATCGCTTACGTCCTTCGTCCTTCATTGCGGGCAGGGCAGGTCGCCCCGGGTCGGGATGCGGGTCCGCGGTGGTCGCGGCGACGGGGACCGTCACGATCATCGTGGTCACGGTCGCCGCCTATCGGAGCAGGGCCCGGCGGGCGGCGACGAACCGGCGCAGCACGCTGCCGTCCACCACCTCGCCGCCGACCTGGACCACGACACCACCCAGGATGTCGGGGTCGAGATCGACCTGCAGCTGGATCTGGCGGCCAAAGTACCGGCTGATCGCCGCACCCAGACGGGCGACGACTTCGCTACTCAGCGGAACCGCCGTACGGACGATCGCCACCACCCGACCCCGGCGGGCCGCGGCGATCCGGCTGAACTCGGCCAGCCGGCGCTCGACGTCGCCGTGGATCCGGTCGGCCGCCGCCTGCTGGACCAGGCGCACGGTGACCGGGTGCGCCCGGCCGGCGAGCAGCCGGGTGAGCAGCCTGTCCTTGACTGCCGCCGGCGCGGCCGGGTCGGTCAGCGCGAGCGCGAGCGGAGCGTTCTGGTCGAGGATCCGGCCGAACCGGAACAGCTCGTCCTCGACCTCCTCCAGCGCCCCGTCCCGCTCCGCCTCGACGAGCAGCGCCTCGACGCTCAGTTCGAGCAGCGCGTACTGCAGATCGAACGGCCGCGACCAGCGCGCCCCGACCGCCGTGTGCACGATCCGCAGGCTCGCCGGGGCGAGCTGAGTTCCGAACAGCCGGGTGACCAGCTCCGTGCGCGCGGCCACGGGTGCCCCCGGGTCGGTGAGGGCGCGGCGCACGGCCGGCTCCCGGGCGAGGAGCTCGGCGACGGCCCGGAGGTCCTCGGCGATCCGCCCGGCGTCCACCGGGCGGGGCGCGCCCGGTGCCGTCGCGGTTGCCTCGTCGAGCGTCGCCCGCGCGGCCGCCAAGCCGTGCCTGCTGGCTCCCTCCACCGTCAGCCTCCCGGCCTGACCGGTGCGGCCACGGTACCGACGCCCTCGGCCGAGTTGTCAAGCGCTGCGATGAAGTCGTCGATCAGCCGGTTCTGCGTGGCGCTGCTCTCCAGCTGGAATCCGACGATCTTCGAGGCCAGATCGACCGCGATCTCACCGACCTCCCGGCGGACCTGGGCGACGATCTGCGCCCGGTCGGCCGCGAGCTGGGCGTCCGCCCGGGCCTTGATCTCGGCGATCTCGCGCTGCGCCGCGGCGCGGAGTTCCTCGGTGATCTGCCGGCCCTCGCTGTGCGCCTCCTCGCGGATGCGCGCGGCCTCGGTCCGAGCCTCGGCCAGCTGGGCGCGGTACTGCTCCAGCAGGGCCTGCGCCTCGCGTTGCGCCGCCTCGGCGCGGGCGAGCCCGCCCTCGATCCGCTCGGTGCGCTGCGCGTAGGTCCTGGCGATCTGCGGCCTGATCTTCCAGAAGAAGAAGGCCACGAGCAAGGCGAACGACAACGTTCCGATGAGCAGTTCACTCAGCGGCGGGATCAGAACGTTCTCGTCGGAGTGCCCGCTCTCGGCGGCGGCGATAAGGATGGATGTCGCGCTCATGATTGCCCCGCCGGTTTACGGGAAGACGAAGGGAACGACGAAGCCGATGAGCGCGAGGGCTTCGGCGAGGGCGAAGCCGATGAGCATGTACCGGAAGGCGACCTGCTCGGCCTCGGGCTGGCGGGCGATCGCCTGGACGCCCAGGCCGAAGATGAGACCGATACCGATACCGGGACCGATGGCGGCGAGGCCGTAGGCGACGGCGCCCAGGCTTCCGCTCACAGCGTCCTTGGCGGCGAGAATGTCTGCCATTGCGGTGCTTTTCCTATTCAGTCGGGCACCGGGACTCGCCGGTGCTGGAAGGGTGTGTCGGGAATCTAGGCCCGGGCCGATACCGGCACGCCCGCCGGAGCAGGCGAGGCGAGTTCCTCGGACGGAGCTACCTCGTGCTCTCCGTGCACCATCGCACCGCCGATGTAGGCGGCTGTGAGGATCGTGATGATGTACGCCTGGAGAGCGTCGATGACAAGCTCGAACGCCGTGAGGATGATCGCCACCAGCAGTGAGGCGGCGCCGAACACATAGGGGGGCTTGGGCAGCAGGTAGTCCGCGCCCAGCGAGAAGACCAGCAGCAGGATGTGCCCGGCGAACATGTTCGCGAAGAGCCGGACCGCCAGCGTGAAGGGCCGAACGATCAAGGTCGAGAGAATCTCGATCGGCGCCAGGAGCACGCGGATCCACAGCGGCGCGGTGGGAGCCGGGTCAATCATCTCCTTGAAGTACGGACCGGCGCCGTTGGCCTTGATGCCCGCGTAGTTGAACAACACGTACGTGACGAGCGCCAGAACCATCGGGACGGCGATGCGCGAGGTCGCCGGGAACTGGGCCCCGGGCACCACCGCGAGCACGTTGCAGATCAACACGAAGCTGAACAGGACGAGCAGGTAGGGCGTGTACCTCGTGCCCTTCTCGCCGATGACACCCCGGGCGATCTGCAGATCGATGAAGTCGTAGGCCGACTCGCACAGGTTCTGGAGGCCGCGAGGTATGATTTTAGCTCGGCGGAATCCCAACCAGAAGATCACACCGACAAACAGTGCAGCAAAGATCGTGAGCGCGGTGGCCTTGTTGAGGTAGAGATTGACCGAGCCGATCCCGACATCGAACCAGTGCGGAGTCTGGAAGACCTCCTTGGTGGGGCCTTCGAAGCCCTCGTCGGCGAGGACCGGCACGACAAACACCTCCATGATCGATTAGGTAGCGCGTTCACGGCCCGGCAAGGTTGCCGTGCTCGGCGGCAGATTGCCTCCACCCTACCGGGTTCGCACGACACGCTCACACCGAAGAACGACCCGTCGCCAACCGGGTACAGCGCTCCGAAGGACACCTCGACAAGCCCAGGCCCTGATGGGTGTCGGCAGGCCGACGTCCTGTTGCCCGCGATACTATCCACACCGGCACCCCACAAGCACGGACTCGCTTCGACGTTCGCGCTGGTTCATCCGCGCGTTGTCTATGGGTTTCACTCCGTTGCTACCCATTCCACACAGCGCGACGAGTTGATGACACGCGGCTTCCAGCTGCACCCATCTCCCGCCGTCGGCTACGCCCAGTAGCGTCACAACGTCTGCCAGATGAGCATAATTCGGCTCTCCCTTCCCCGTCTCGGCGACCTGGGTCCACTCTGACCGGAATCGGTTGCGCCGTCGATGACCTTCGAGGTCATCGACGGCGAGGACCGGCCCGATTCAATGGAACAGCCGGGGCGGTCGGTACAGCCAGGTCCAGCAGGACGGAACTACCAGGACAAGCGGGACAGAACGGTCAGGCCGAACGAACTGGGCGAACAGGACCAACGGAGCGTATTTCGCCAAGACCGCCGAGCTGGCCGGAAGCCTGGCTATCCGCCCTCTCACCGGGTAAGTCGATAGATCACGAGGTACATCGCGGCGGCGAGGCCGACGGTCAGTCCGATCGGCAGGAACAGCACGTGAAAGCCGAGAAGGCGATCCGCTCCAAAACCGACCAGTCCCCAGAAGAGCATTCCGGCGATCAACGTGCCGAAGACGTTCCACGCCTCGCCGGGACCGTTTCCCCCCGAGGTCATCAGACCGGCGGACGGCGCGAGGCGTCCCACGCGCCGGGACGCTCCGGGTCGTAGAAGGGCATCCGGGTGTGGGTCGCGACCCAGAGCTCGGCACCCATCCACCCGAAGACCCCGGCGAAAATCGACCAGGCGAAGGCCGGCAGGTCAAGGGCCTCCGTGTCCTGGATCACCACGAGCAGGACACCCAGCAGTGCTACCTTCGCCGCGTAGGTGCCGAGGGCCGCCGGCAGGAGCAGATGCGGCGCCCGGCGCGCGACGGCCCCGACCGCCACCTTGCTGATGCCGAAGAACGCCATGACGATCATCAGGCCGACCGCGGCGCTCAGGGCGCCCGTCCCGCCGCGCAGGACCGCCGCGAGCCCCACCGCCGGGACCGCCAGCACCCCGGTCAGCGCCGCTCCCAGCCGGATCACCCGGGCCGCCGGCACGATCATGCGCGCCGCGCCGATCGCTGGGTCCTGATCAGCAGCGCGATCAGGGCCGCGAGGCCCACTCCGACGGTGGCGACCAGGATCGGCAACGGGGAGTTGGAGAACGACGCGGCGACACCTCCGAACCCGACCAGAGCCGCCCAGAAATACATGAAGAGAACCGCCCTCACGTGCGAATTACCGATTTCCAGCATGCGGTGGTGGAGATGCATCTTGTCCGCCGCGAACGGCGAGCGCCCCGCCCTCGTCCGCCGGACGACCGCGAGCCCGAGATCGAGAAACGGAACGGCGAGCACGGCCAGGGGTATCGCCAACGGGATCAGCGACGGGTACGACCGTGAGGGTCCAGCGTAACCCCCGTAGGCCACCTGACCGGTCACGGAGATCATCGATGCGGCCGACAGCAGGCCTATGAGCATCGAGCCCGAGTCCCCCATGAACAGCCGGGCCGGATTGAAATTGTGCGGCAGGAACCCGATGCAGACCCCGGCGGTCACGGCGGCCAGGAGCGCCGCCGGGGAGGCCCGGTAGAAGCCGTTGATCACTGCGATCTGATAGGCGAAGTAGAAGGTCGCGCCGGCGGCGATCGCCGCGACGCCCGCCGCGAGGCCGTCCAGGCCGTCGATGAAGTTCATCGCGTTGATAAGCACCACCGTGGCGAGGATGGACAGCGGGACCGCGGTCTCCGGTCCCAGGCTCAGCGTCGTCTCGCTGTCCCGATTGATCGCAAACGTCCATTGGACGCCGAGGAGCACCATGATGCCGGCCGTGGCGACCTGCCCGGCCAGTTTGGTCAGGGAGTCCAGTTCCCATCGGTCGTCGGCGACGCCGAGCAGGCAGATCAAGGTGCCGGCGACGAGCACCGCCCGGATCTCCGACCAGTCCTGGGAGACCACCGAGAGGAACGGCAGGCGGTCCGCCACCCCGAACCCGGCGTAGAGCCCGGCAAGCATGGCCAGGCCCCCCAGCCGGGGCGTCGGGGTGGAGTGGACGTCGCGGGCACGTACCCCGGCGACGGCACCGATGCGCATGGCGAAGACGCGTGCCACCGGCGTGGCGAGAAAGGTCACCGCCGCCGAGACCACGAAGACGAGCAGGTACTCGCGCACCGTCGGGCATCTCCCGCCTGCCGGACCCGGATCCGGCTACTGCCGCCTACTGCCGCCTACTGCCGCGGCCGTGCGGAACCGCCTGATCCCCTACCGCGGATCGACCCCTACCGCGGATAGGCCGGATGCCGGGCGACGAGCGCGGACACCGCCGCAGCGACGTCGGCGGCGGCTTCCGGCTCACGCACCGCGTGGGCGATCAGCCCCGCGATCTCCTTCATCTCCCCCTCGCCCATCCCCTGGGTGGTGACCGCCGGGGTTCCCACCCGGATGCCGGAGGAGATCGCGGGCGGCTGCGGGTCATAGGGAATGGCGTTCTTGTTCAGGGTGATGCCGGCCGCGTCGCAACGCGCCTCGGCTTCCTTGCCGCTGACCCCGAGTTCCCGCAGGTCGAGCAGGGCGAGATGGGTGTCGGTGCCACCGGCGACGGGCCGGATGCCCTCGGCGGCAAGCTCGTCGGCGAGCCGCTGCGCGTTGGCCACCACCTGGCGAGCGTACTGCGCGTAAGCGGGCGAGGCCGCCTCCCGCAACGCGACGGCCTTCGCCGCGACCGCGTGCATCAGCGGGCCACCCTGGCTGAACGGGAACACGGCCTTGTCGATGCGGGAAGCCAGCTCCTCACGCGCGAGGATCATGCCCCCTCGCGGGCCGCGCAACACCTTGTGGGTGGTGAAGCTGACAACGTCGGCGTAGGGAACGGGGCTCGGGATCGCGCCCCCGGCGACCAGACCGATGAAGTGCGCCGCGTCCACCATCAGCCACGAACCGACCTCGTCGGCGATCGAGCGGAACGCGGCGAAGTCGATCAGACGTGGGTAGGCCGTCGCCCCACAGATGATCATCTTGGGCCGGTGCTGGCGGGCGAGCTCCCGCACCTGGTCGTAGTCGATCAGCTCGGTGTCCTCCCGCACGCCGTAGGCCACCACGTTGAACCACTTACCGGAGAAGCTCACCTTGCTGCCGTGGGTGAGGTGACCGCCATGCGGCAACGACATCGCCAGGACCGTGTCACCTGGCGTGAGTAGCGCCGCGTACACGGCGAAGTTCGCCGACGAGCCCGAATGCGGTTGCAGGTTGGCGTGCTCCGCGCCGAAGAGCTGCTTCGCCCGGGCGATGCCGATCTCCTCGGCCCGGTCGACCACCTGGCAACCGCCGTAGTAACGCCGACCCGGATACCCTTCGGCATACTTGTTCGACAACGTCGAGCCCAGCGCCGCCAGCACCGCCGGGGACGTGAAGTTCTCGCTCGCGATGAGTTGCAGGCCGCCGCGCAGCCGGTCCAGCTCATCGAGGACCACCTCCGCGATCTGCGGATCCGTCGCGCTCAGCTGGTCGAAGTCCGGGCCCCAGAACGGGGTGCTCATGACGTTTCTAACCTCCTGCGTTAGAACGGCGACCGCGCTGGAACGGCGACCGCGCCACAACCGGCAACCGCGCCACAACCGGCAGCCGATGACCGGTGCCGCCGCGCGGGCGACCCGGTCACCCCATGCTCCTCTGGCCCGGGAACACCATCCACCCGGATCTACCCGAAGCCACCCGCTGTGACCATCGCCCCGCGACCCGGTTCAGGATCGTACGGGACTCTCCCGCCGGGACGATCAGCGGCGTCATGCCCACCCCACCCCGGCCCGGACCGTATCCCGGCCCGGACCGTCCGGACCGGCTCCGGCACGCGGGGTCGCCTGCGAGCTACGGGCTCATCGGTTCACGGGCTCATCGGTTCACGGGCTCCCGGATCAGCGGCAGCACCGCACGCAGCGCGGTGAGGCCAATCGCGCCGCTGCGCAGTACAACGGGCACCTCCCCGGTGCAGTCGACGATGGTCGAGGGGACGGCGGCCGGGCACGGTCCCCCGTCGAGATAGACATCCGCGGCACCGCCGAGCTGGTGCAGCGCCTCGTCGATCGTCGTCGCCGGAGGCTGGCCACTGATGTTCGCGCTGGAGACGGCCATCGGCCCGGTCCGACCCAGCAGCTCGATCGCCACCGGGTGCAGGGGCATGCGCACCGCCACCGTGCCCCGGCTCTCCCCGAGATCCCAGCGCAGCGACGGGGTGTGCCGGGCCACCAGCGTCAGCCCGCCCGGCCAGAATGCGGTGATCAACTCCCGGACCTGGGGGGTCATCCGCTCGATCAGCCCGTCGAGGGTGCGCCAGGAGCCGACCAGGACCGGAACCGGCATGTTCCGGCCACGCCCCTTTGCCGCCAGCAGCGAGGCCACCGCGTCCCGATCGAAGGCGTCGGCGCCCAGCCCGTAGAGCGTGTCGGTGGGGAGCACAACCAGCCCGCCCCGGGCGACGGTGCTGACCGCCGCGTCGAGACCGCGGGCCCGCTCCCGTTCGTCAGAGCAGTCGAAACGTTCCATTGCCCGTCCTCTTCTCAAGGATCAGGGTTCGTCCTCAGGATCGGGGCTCACGGGACGCCCCGCGCCGGCCGGCGACGAACCGGTCCCGGCCGGCCAGGTCCCGATAATCCGCCACGTGCGACCAGCGACCGTCGGCGCGAAGCAGCTCGGGCGCCGACACCCCGTGGCCGTCGGCGTGTTCGATGACGAGGAGACCGCCTGGCCGCAGGAGCCGCGCAGCCACCCCGACAACCGTACGCACCACGTCGAGCCCGTCGGGCCCCCCCCACAGGGCGCGGGCCGGATCATGCTCGCCCACCTCGGGCTCCACCGTGTGGCGGTCGGCGTCGGGGAGGTACGGCGGATTGCTGATGATCAGGTCGACCGTCCCGGCGAGTCGGGTGAGCGACTCGGGCAGCGCCGCGGCGATGTCGGCTGCGTGCGCCGTCACGGGAAAACCGGTGCCGGCGATGTTGCGTCGCAGCCAGACCACCGCCGCCGGGTCGACCTCCACGGCGTGCACCGTCGCGCCGGGCAGCTCCGCCGCCAGGGACAGCGCGATCGCCCCCGAGCCCGCGCACAGATCGACGCACAACGGTCCCGGCCGCCGGGCCCCGGCGGAGCCGGTGAGCTCTGTAAGCGCCCATTCGACGACGGACTCCGTCTCGGGCCTCGGGATGAAGACCCCGGGGCCGACGGTGAGATCGAGGTGGCGGAAGCCGGCGACACCGGTCAGGTGCTGCAGCGGCACCCGCTGCGCGCGCCTGGCCACAAGATCGTCCAGCCGCCGCGCCGCCGCCGCCGTGACGTCGTCGAGCAGTGCCAGCCGGCCGCGGGGCACCGCGAGCACGAAGGCGGCGAGCTGCTCGGCGTCGGCGCGGGGGCTCGCCACCCCGGCCGCACGCAACCGGTCGGTCGCCGCCGCCAACCACGCGCCCAGCGGTGTCAGGTCGGCCGCGTGGCGCACCGGGCTCAGGGGATCCGTGGAGCCCGGATGCGGGGACGCACCCCGGCCCGGCTGCTCCTGCTCCGTGCCCCGTGAGCGCCCCTGCGCGGCCGGCGGGCCGGTCATGACGCCTGAGCCGCCAGCCGCGCGTCGAGGTCCGCGGCGGCCAGCGCGTCGAGGACCTCGTCGAGCTCCCCGTCGAGCACCTGGTCGAGGTTGTGTGCCTTGTAGCCGACCCGATGGTCGCTGATCCGGTTCTCGGCGAAGTTGTAGGTCCGGACCCGCTCCGACCGGTCCACCGTGCGGACCTGGCTGGCACGCGCCAGCGACGCCTCCGACTCGGCCTTCTCCCGGGCCGCCCCGAGCAGACGGGCCCGCAGGATCCGCAGCGCGGACTCCTTGTTCTGTAGCTGGCTCTTCTCGTTCTGACAGGAGACCACCACACCGGTCGGGATATGGGTGATCCGGACCGCGGAGTCCGTGGTGTTGACACTCTGCCCACCGGGGCCGGACGAGCGGAACACGTCGATGCGCAGGTCGTTCGGGTCGATCTCGACATCAACCTCCTCGGCCTCCGGAAGCACCAGGACCCCGGCCGCCGAGGTGTGGATACGTCCGGCGGACTCGGTGACGGGCACCCGCTGGACGCGGTGCACCCCGCCCTCGAAGCGCAGCCGGCCATAGACACCGTCCCCGGGGCCCGCGGGTCCCCGGGCCTTCACCGCCACGCTGACATCACGGTAACCGCCGAGGTCGGAGGGGTTGGCGTCGAGGATCTCGGTCTTCCAGCCGCGCCGTTCGGCATAGCGCAGATACATCCGGAGCAGGTCTCCGGCGAACAGCGCCGATTCTTCGCCACCGGCGCCGGCCTTGACCTCGAGGATGGCGTCCCGGGCGTCGTCGGGGTCGATCGGGACGAGGTAGGCCCGCAGTCGGTCGTTGAGCCGGGCCAGCTCCTCGCCGAGATCCTGGACCTCGTCCCGGAACGACGGGTCCAGCAGCGCGAGCTCGCGGGCGGCAGCGAGGTCTCCCTCCACCCGGTCGAGCTCGCGCGCAAGATCCACGACCGGGGCGAGCTGCGCGTAGCGACGGCTCAGGGCGCGCGCCTTCGCGGGGTCGTTGTGCACCGCCGGGTCGGCGAGCTGCCCCTCGATCTCGGCGTGCTCGGCGATCAGGCCGTCGAGCGGGGACGTCATCGTGGTTCCTTCGCACGTCATGGTCCTGGAACGCGTCACGGTTCCGGGAGGGGGTCGGTGGGACGGGTATCGTCCGTCCCAGACGCGAACGGCGCCCGTCCGGAGTCCGGACGGGCGCCGCGGCCGAGCTACTTCGCGCCGCCGACCTTCTCGCCGGGGCGCCGCCGGCCGAACCGGCGCTCGAACTTCTCGACCCGGCCGCCGACATCGAGGATCTTCTGCTTGCCGGTGTAGAACGGGTGGCACTGCGAGCAGACCTCGGCGTTGACGACGCCGTTCTCCTTGGTGCTGCGGGTGGTGAAGGTGTTCCCGCAGGTACAGGTGACCGTCGTCTCGTGGTAGGTCGGGTGGACGTCAGGCTTCATGATCCCTCTTTCAAAGTGGCCGCCGGGTCGTCGTCTCGCGTGGACGACGTGAACCGGAGCCGGTCTGCTGCCAGTCTGCCAGAGGCCGGATGCACCGACCGCCAGCCGATGCAAGGGTCCCCACACTGCGGCGAAGCCCCCCGACGACCCCCCAGCAAGATCGCCGAAGGCGATCGCGCGGAAACCCCGAACGGCGCCCTGGGCCAGGGGTCCCCACACTGCGGCGAAGCCCCCCGACGACCCCCCAGCAAGATCGCCGAAGGCGATCGCGCGGAAACCCCGAACGGCGCCCTGGGCCAGGGGCCCCCACACTGCGGCGAAGCCCCCCGACGACCCCCCAGCAAGATCGCCGAAGGCGATCGCGCGGAAACCCCGAACGGCGCCCTGGGCCAGGGGTCCCCACACTGCGGCGAAGCCGCCGTGTGGGGGAAGGCTAATCCTGAGGCGGTGCGGTCTTGGCGATCTGCATCAGGAACTCGTAATTCGTCCTGGTCTGCTTGAGCCGATCGAGCAGGAGCTCGAGGGCCTGCTGGGTCTCCCTGGTATGGAGCACGCGACGCAGCTTGTGCATGATCACGAGCTCGTCCGGGGCAAGCAGGATCTCCTCCTTGCGGGTACCGGAGGCGTCGACATCCACCGCGGGGAAGATCCGCTTGTCGGCAATCTTGCGATCGAGCTTGAGCTCGGCGTTGCCGGTTCCCTTGAACTCCTCAAAGATCACGGTGTCCATCGTCGAACCGGTCTCCACCAGCGCCGTCGCAATGATCGTCAGAGACCCGCCGTTCTCGATGTTGCGGGCCGCGCCGAGGAACCGCTTCGGCGGGTAGAGCGCCGTCGAGTCGACACCGCCGGACAGGATACGACCGGAGGCCGGGGCCGCCAGGTTGTAGGCACGGCCCAACCGGGTGATCGAGTCGAGCAGCACGACGACGTCGTGGCCCAACTCGACCAGACGCTTGGCCCGCTCGATGGACAGCTCGGCGACATTGGTGTGGTCGGCCGGTGGACGGTCGAAGGTGGACGCGATGACCTCGCCCTTGACCGACCGCTGCATATCGGTGACCTCCTCCGGCCGCTCATCGATGAGCACGACCATGAGGTGGACTTCCGGGTTATTCGTCGTGATCGCGTTCGCGATGGACTGCAGCACCATCGTCTTACCCGCCTTGGGCGGGCTGACGATCAGGGCCCGCTGCCCCTTGCCGATCGGCATCACGAGGTCGATGACCCGCGTGGTCAGCATGTGGGGCTCGGTCTCCAGCCGCAGCCGCTCCTGGGGGTAGAGCGGAGTCAGCTTGGTGAACTCCGGCCGGCCGCGTGCCTCCTCGGGCTCCATCCCGTTGATGGTGTCGAGCCGGACCAGCGCGTTGTACTTGTCCCGGCGCTGCTCGCCCTCTTGCGGGGCGCGGACGACACCGGTGATGGCGTCACCGCGGCGCAGCCCGTTGCGACGCACCTGGGCGAGGCTGACATAGACGTCGGTCGGGCCGGTCAGGTACCCGCTGGTCCGCACGAAGGCGTAGTTATCCAGAACGTCGAGAATGCCGGCGACGGGGACCAGGACGTCGTCCTCGCGCAGGACCGGCTCGTTCTCGCTCGGGCCGGCCTGCCCGCCGCGACCGCGGTTACGACCGCGTTCCCGGAAGCGGCCCCGCCGGCCACGGGCGGCGAAGTCGTCCTCGCCTTGCCCCCCTTGCCCTCCCTGCCCGGGCCGGTCGCCGCCGGAACGCTCTGCCCCGGACCGGTCACCCTGCTGGGTGCGATCCACGCGGCTGGGACGATCAGCGGACTGACGGTCCGTACCGGAGCGACGGTCCGCGCCCTGGCGGTCCGCCGTGGCACGCTCGCCGCCGGCCTCACCGCCCTGACGGTCACTCGCGCTCACCCGGCCGTTGTCGGCGGAACGATCCCGGCGGTCCTCCCGACTCCGGGGACCGGCATCGGTCTGGCGGTGGGACGCGGCGGCCGGCGGAGCCGACGCGGGCGCCCCGGTCGGCTGGGCGGACACGGTCGGCTGGGCCGAAGCCACGGCGGAGGCGGCCGATCCGGCCCGGGCGTCCACAACCGATCCGGCCCGGGTCTCCACGACCGTGTCCCCAGCCGCCGTTTCGGGCAGGGTCGGCTGCTCGGCGGCGGGGCTCGCCGCCGCCCGAGAGGCTCCACGGCGGGAACGGGTGCGGGTAGCGGTGCCGTCCGAGCCGGCAGCCTGCCGGGACACCCGCGGCGCGGGGGATGTCTCGCTCGCGGCCGGAACCGGTCCGGCGGGCGAGGCCGGCCCCGACTCCGCCGGGGGCGGCGGTGCAAGGGCCGTGGAGGCCGTGGAGGCTGCGGAGGCCGAAGAAGTCGCTGGGGCCGCCGCGACGGGCGTCACGGCCGCGGACTCGTTGTTCTGCACGTTCTGGATCGCGGCGATGAGCTGGCCCTTGCGCAGCCGGCCCACGCCCTGGATCCCCAGGGACGAGGCCATGGCCTGCAGCTCGGGGAGCAGCATCGCGGACAGACCGGTGCCCTGCCGGCGGCGTCGGGTCACGGCCGCACCTTCTCCGGCCGGAGAAGGTGCGGCGAGAGCGGTCCGGGTGATACGGCCTGCGCGCGAGTCACCGTTCCCGGTGGACTCAGCCGAGATGGCGTCTGCGGACGAGGTGCTCGCCGCCGGGTCACTCTCCCGGGGCGATGCAGGCGTCACGGGCGGCGCAGGCGTCACGGGCGGCGCAGACTCACGTGCGCTCTGCGGCAGCACGTTGGTGGTGTCGCTCAAGGTTTTCCTTCCCTGAAGGAACTGGCTCCTGGTGAGCCGGGCGTTGCTTGTGGACCTTCTTCGCCTGCACACATGCCGGATGAAGGGGTATACAGCACCGAATGGGCGAGCATCGCGCCCGTGTACGGCGCCAGCGGCCGACTGCCGCGAGCGAACTCGCCGATCCCGCCTGGGAGTGCCGGTGTGGAGCCGAGGCAACGACGACGAAGCTTATACACCGGAGTCCCGAACCATGTTCCACCTGGCGAGACCAGAGCGGCATGGCGGGAGCGAGCACGCGCCGCGGTGGCAGCGGGTGCAGTCACCAGACTATCCAGCGGCAGACGCCTCGGCAACAACCTTGAGACGTCAGGACTTCCCGATGTGACACACAACCGCGCATCGGGAGCTCACAGCGCCAGCCGTCGCAGCGGATCCCACCGCGGGCAACGGGGTCATGGCGCTGCGGATCGACATCGGATGACGCGTGCACCGTGTCTGTCCACCGGCAGCGGGGCGACGGAGAACCCGGCACCCGCCACGTCCACCGCCGCCGCGGCCTGTTCACCACCGACGGCGAGGGCGATGACGGATGGCCCCGAACCGGACAGGGCCGCCGCGATCCCCCCGCCGCGCAGCCGACCGACGAGGTCCGCCGACGCCGGGACGCCGGGGAACCGGTAGGGCTGATGCACCAGATCCTCGGTGGCACGCAGGAGTGCCTCGGCACGTCGGGACGGCTGCCCGGCGGCCGGCTCGGCGGCCGACATCGTCAACGCCAGCAGCGCGGCCCGACCGAGGTTGCGGGCGGCGTCGGCGAACGGAACGCCGCTCGGCAGCGCCCCGCGCGACTGCTCGGTCGACTGCCGTATCGCGGGGATGAAGATCACGGGTCTCAGCTCGGCGAAGGGATCGACGCGCAGGGACCGGGCACCGTCGCCGTCCTGCCACGCAACGGTGAAGCCCCCGCTCAGCGCCGCGGCGACGTTGTCCGGGTGCCCCTCGATGGCGCTGGCGAGCCGCAGCATGCCCGCGGGCCCGAAGAAGCCGGCTCCGGACGCCGCTCTGGACACCGGGTCCGGCTCGGGTGCGTCATCGGGCGCGGACACGGAGTCCGCGCCGGCGTCAAAGGCGGTATCGGCGTCAAAGGCGGCATCGGTCTCGAAGGCGGGCCCGAGGTCCGGCTGCGCGAGCGCGGCGGCGGCGACGACCCCGGCGACGATCGCCGCGGCCGATGATCCCAGCCCGCGGCCGTGCGGGATCCGGTTGACGCAGTGCAACGCGAGACCGGGCTGCGCCCGGCCGAGGGTGTCGAAGGTCGCCCGGATCGCCCGGACCACGAGGTGCGTCTCGTCCCGGGCGACGACGTCCGTGCCGACGACGTCAACGGTGAGACCGGATCGGGTCGTCTCGACATCGACCTCGTCGTACAGGCCCAATGCCAGGCCGAACGTGTCAAAGCCGGGGCCGAGATTCGCGCTGGTCGCCGGCACCCGGACCCGGACCCGCCGCGACACGCCGTCGGCGGCGGTGACCGGCCCGGACCGGCCGACCCGCTCGGCGAAGGCCGCCGTCCCGCCTGGGCGCGGGGAGGACCGAGTGGTCACGAGCGCTGCAGCCCCAGCGCCTCGGCGGCGCCCGCGACGGTCGGGCGGATCGTTTCCGGCCGGGCCGCGCCGCTGATCGCCCAGTCGGGGTCCTTGAGCCCGTTGCCCGTGACGGTGCACACGACCTGCTCGCCGGGTTCAATCCGGCCGGCCGCCCGTGCCTTCAGCAGGCCCGCGACGCTGGCGGCGCTGGAAGGCTCCACGAAGACGCCCTCCCTGCGGGCCAGCAGGCGGTAGGCGGCGAGGATCTCCCGGTCGTTCACGGCGTCGATCAGACCACCGGAGGCCTCTCTCGCCTCGACAGCGAGATCCCACGACGCCGGGTTGCCGATGCGGATCGCCGTGGCGATCGTCTGCGGCGAGGTCACCACCTCGCCCCGCACGATGGGCGCGGCACCCGCTGCCTGGAAACCGCACATCCGCGGGCGGCCGCTGGCGATCCGGTTGTTCTCCTCGAGGTAGCCCCGCCAGTAAGCGGTGATGTTGCCGGCGTTGCCGACCGGCAGGCAGTGGACGTCCGGGGCCCGGCCGAGCGCCTCCACGATCTCGAAGGACGCCGTCTTCTGCCCCTCGAGACGGAAGGGGTTCACCGAGTTGACCAGGGTCACCGGCGAGGTGTCGGCGAGTTCGCGCGCCACCCGCAGGCAGTCGTCGAAGGAGCCGTCGAGCTGCAGCAGCCGGGCCCCGTGGACAAGCGCCTGGGCGAGCTTGCCCAGGGCAATTTTTCCGCTGGGCACCAGCACCGCGCAGGTGATGCCGGCGCGGGCCGCGTAGGCGGCGGCCGACGCCGAGGTGTTGCCGGTGGACGCGCAGATGACAGCCTGGGAACCGGCGCCGACAGCCCGGCTGATGGCCACCGTCATCCCGCGGTCCTTGAAGGAGCCAGTCGGATTCGCCCCTTCGATTTTGAGATGAACCTCACATTCGGTGAGGTCGGAGAGGTGTGCCGCGGGCAGCAGGGGCGTCCCACCCTCACGCAACGTGATGACGGGCGTGTCGTGTGCGATCGGCAGACGGTCCCGGTACTCCTCGATGATTCCCTGCCACGGCCGGTGCGGCCGATCGGGCGCCGCGGACAGCACCGGCACGGCCGGCTCGTCCGCGAGCGGTGTGGATGACGTCGTGGTCACGGCTCACCTCCCTCAACCCGCATCACGCCGGACACCGCCCGGACACCGGCGAGGCCGCGGAGCTCCTCGACGGTGGCGGACAGTGCCGCGTCCGGGGCGGCATGCGTCACCAGGACGAGGCTCGCGTCGTCGCCGCGGCCGTCCTGACGAACGCTCCTGATAGACACATCGTGACGCGCGAACGCCCCAGCGACCGTCGCGAGCACGCCGGTCTTGTCGGTGACGTCGAGATTCACGTGATACCTCGTCACGGTACGGCCCATCGGCAGCACAGGCAGCGCGGCGTAGGACGATTCACCAGGGCCGCGACGGCCAGCGATACGGTTGCGCGCGACCGCGACCACATCCCCGAGCACCGCCGAGGCGGTCGGCGCCCCGCCGGCGCCCTGGCCGTAGAACATCAGCTGGCCCGCCGCCTCGGACTCGACGAACACCGCGTTGAAGGCCTCCCGCACCCCGGCCAGCGGGTGGGTGCGCGGGATCATCGCCGGGTGGACCCGCACGCTGATCCCCTCGGTCTCGGCCGAGCGTTCCGCCACCACGAGCGCCTTCACAGTGCAACCGAGCTCCCGGGCGCTGGCGATGTCGGCGGTGGTGACCTCACCGATGCCGACCCGGTAGACGTCGTCGATCGTTACCCGGGAGTGGAAGGCCAGCTGGGCCATGATGGCCGCCTTCGCGGCCGCGTCGAACCCATCGATGTCGGCGGAGGGATCGGCCTCGGCGTATCCGAGCGCCCCGGCCTCGGCGAGTGCCTCGGTGAACGACGCGCCGATCTCGTCCATCCGGGTCAGCACGAAGTTGGTCGTCCCGTTGACAATGCCGAGCACCCGGTGCACACGATCCCCGGCCATGCTCTCACGCAGCGGGCGGATCAGCGGGATGGCCCCGGCCACGGCGGCCTCGTAGTAGAGATCGGTGCCGGCCGCGGCGGCCGCGTCGTGCAGCGTCGCGCCGTCCGAGGCCAACAGGGCCTTGTTCGCGGTGACCACCGACTTACCCCCCCGCAGGGCGGACAGCAGCCAGGAGCGGGCCGGCTCGATGCCGCCGACAAGCTCGATCACGATGTCGACGTCGTCCCGGGCGACGAGGCCCGCCGCATCCCCGGTGAACAGCGCCGGATCCACGTCGAGGGCGCGGGCGCGGCCCGGCCTGCGCACCGCGATCCCGGCGAGCTCCAGGGGAGCCCCGACCCGGGCGGCGAGATCGGCGGCGTTGGCCTGCAACAGCCGGACGGTCTCGCTGCCGACGACCCCACAGCCGAGCAACGCGATCCTCACCGCGCCACCTCCGGGGAGGCCGGGTCGGCGCCCGGCTCGACCTTCACGCCCGGATCGACCTTCACGCCCGGATCGACCTTCACGCCCGGATCGACGTCCAGGCGCAGCAGGTCGTCCTCGGTCTCCCGCCGGACGATGATCCGGGCCGCGCCGTCGCGCACGGCGATCACCGGTGGCCGCGCCACGTGGTTGTAGTTGCTGGCCATCGACCGGTGGTAGGCGCCGCTGGCGGGAATGGCCAGCAGGTCACCGGGCCGGACGTCGTCGGGCAGCGGCACGTCGTGGGCGACGACGTCCCCGGACTCGCAGTGCCGGCCGACGATCGTGACGACGTGCGTCGTGGCCAAACCGGTCCGGGAGACCAGCCGGGCGGTGTAGCGGGCGTCGTAGAGCGCCGTGCGGATGTTGTCGCTCATGCCGCCGTCCACGCTGACGAAGGTGCGCAGCCCGGGCAGCTCCTTGACAGTGCCGACCTCGTAGAGGGTCACCGTCGTCGATCCGACGATGGCCCGTCCCGGTTCCACCGCGAGGCGCGGGACGGTCAGGCCCGCGGCGGCGCACTCCTTGCCGACCACGGCGGTCAGCCGCTCGGCGACGTCGGTGACCTCCAGCGGGGCGTCCTCGCCGGTGTAGGCGATGCCGAGGCCACCGCCGAGGTCGAGCTCGGGCAGTTCGAGGTCGTGGGTGTCGCGGATGCGCGCGAGCAGGCCCACCAGGCGGTGCGCCGCCAGGCCGAACCCGGCCGTGTCGAAGATCTGCGAGCCGATGTGCGCGTGCAGGCCGACGAGTTCGAGGGAACCGGCGGCCGCGAGCACGCGTTCCACCGCCTCGGCCGCCGACCCGCCGGCCAGCGAGAACCCGAACTTCTGGTCCTCCTGCCCGGTGGAGACGTAGTGATGTGTGTGCGCCTCCACGCCCGGGGTGACGCGGATCAGCACGCGCTGGCGCACGCCCGCCTCGGCGGCGACGGCTGCCAGGCGGGTGATCTCGGCGAAGGAGTCGACGACGATCCGCCCGACGCCATAGCCGACGGCTGCCCGCAGTTCCGCGACGGACTTGTTGTTGCCGTGGAAGAGCAGTCGATCCGCCGGGAAACCGACCGAGCGGGCCACCGCGAGCTCCCCGCCCGTACAGACGTCGAGATTCAGACCCCCCTCATCCACCCAGCGAGCGATCGTGCGGCACAAAAAGGCCTTGCCCGCGTAGTAGACGTCACATTCGGCGAACGCCCGCCGCCAAGCCGCGCACCGGGCCCGGAAGTCGGCCTCGTCGAGAACGAAGGCCGGCGTGCCGAACTCGGCGGCCAGCTCGTTAACCCGGATCCCACCGATTCGCAGCACACCGTCGGCGTCCAGCCGGGCCGTGGCCGGCCACAGATTCTCCTCCAACGGCTTCTCCTCCAACGGCACCACCGCCGGGCTGTCGATCTCGCTCATCTCGCCTCTGCCTGCCTCATGCCGCCTGGCCTGCCTCATGCCGCCTGTTTCACGCTTTCCAACCGGCTCGTTCCCGAACCCGCCAGGATGCCCGGACGCCCGGACCGACCGCTCGTCACATCCGCTCGGGGGCGCTGACCCCGAGCAGTCCCAGGCCGTTCGCGAACACCACCCGGGTCGCTGCCACGAGCAGCAGCCGCGCGCCGGTGGCCGGACCGGGCTCGGCGTCGCCCTGCGGAAGCACCCGGCAGGAGTCGTAGAACCGGTAGTAGACCCCGGCAAGTTCCTCGAGATAGCGGGCGAGCCGATGGGGGCCACGCAGCCTCGCGGCGGACTCGATCACTCGGGGGAACTCGCCGAGCGCGCGCAGCAGCTCACCCTCCCGCGGCTGGGTCAGCAGGGCGACGTCGACCGGCTCGGTCGCGGCCGTGAGGCCCAGGGAGCCGGCGTCGCGCAGCAGCGAGCTGATCCGCGCGTGGGCATACTGCACGTAGAAGACCGGGTTGTCACTGGTCTGGCGGGCCATCAGGTCCAGATCCAGATCGAGCGCCGAATCCGGCGAAGACCGGACCAGCCAGTACCGCGCCGCGTCGGCCCCGACCGCGTCGACCAGGTCGTCCAGGGCCTGCTCGGACGCCCCGCGGTCGTAGTAGTACTCCGTGCCCACGTGGTACTCCGTGCCCACCTCGAACCCGGCCGCGGGCAGGATGCGCCCCAGGGCGTCCCCGACGGCCGCCCGGCGCGCCGAGGCCAGCGTCACCGGGCCGGTCGGGTTCGCGCTGACGAACTCCAGGTTGACCCGGACACCTCGTGGCCTGACCGCCCGGCCGTACCGGTCACCGGCCGACACCACCGTGCGGGCGATCTCTCCGAGGGCGGCGTCGGCCAGCCGGAAGTTGAGGAACCCCGGGCCGGCGACGTCCACGGCGGCGAGCTCGCTGTCGGTAGCGAGCCGCCGGGCCAACGTCTCCGCGACGGCGCGCGGCGGACGACGGGCGGCCCTGGCAAGCTGGAGCGCGACCGGGGAGGCGTAGTCCCCGTGCTCGGGCGTCTTCGGCCGCTCCACCGTGACGGCGGTCGGCACAGTCACGTCCAAGTCGCCGTCCGCGACCGCGCGGCCGATGGCCGTCACGATGGCGTCAGCGAGATCGGCGGGGGTCATGACGGCGATGTTATCGGCGCCGGGTCAGACCGGCTGGCCGGCAGCCAGCCGCTGGACCACACCGATGAGTTCGTCCGGGTCGAACGGCTTGGTCAGGTAGTAGTCCACCCCGACCCGCATCCCACGCTTGACGTCGGCCTCCTGGGCCCGGGCGGTCAGCATAATCATTTTGATGGCGGCGGTGTCCGGCTCCTCCCGCAGCCGGGCGGCCACGTCCCAGCCGTTCATCCTCGGCATCATGATGTCCAACGTGATCACCTGTGGGGCGATCTCGCGCACCATCTCCAGGCAGTCCACGCCGTCTACGGCGGTATGGACCTCAAAGCCCTCCAACTCAAGGTTGACGACCACGAGCTGACGTATCACCGCGTCGTCGTCGACGACGAGGACTCGGGGGGTGGCAGGGTACACACCGGAAGCTTACGGCGACCCGGATTCCCGATCCGGCGTTCCGTCCTGGTAACGTATGCCGCGTTGACCCGGGGCCCCCGTAGCTCAGGGGATAGAGCACCGCCCTCCGGAGGCGGGTGCGCAGGTTCGAATCCTGCCGGGGGCACGTACAGCATCCACGCGGCGACGAGTTCGCGGGATCGCTGCACGTGGGGCAGCGCCGACTCGGCCCGGCCGATCTGACGGATGACCAGGATCGATCACGCTGCCTCCTCATCCGATGTGTTGTCCGATGTGTCGCCATCAGCTGCCCCTTCCCCGGCAGCCCAGATCAGAAGATCGTGGGTGGCGTCCGCCAACCCCACCCACGGCCCATATCCACCATCGGACAGCAACCCGAGGGTGAGGCCGTTGAGCTTGCAGGGGCCGTCCTCGGGGTCGAAGGCTGGGCGTCTAGGAGTTCTGTGTGGCACGCAGTGCGTATTGCACCGGGACGGGCTGGCCGGTGAGGATCAGCCGCCAGCGGCCGTCCTGCCCGCACCTCATCTGGTCTGAGCGTCCTTCCGGGCCGTCGGAGTCGAGGTATTCGGTAAGCGCGTCCACGTGCAGTCCAGCGGTAGCCGCCGCGGTCACGATCTCGCCCAGGCCGTGGGGATACTGCACGGTCTCCGTGGTCGTCAGCTGGGTGGCACTGCCCGCGTAGAAGCTGGCGGATCGGATGTGGTGAGCGGTGCTGCCCTGGTACGGAAAACCGAACCTGACAGGGTCGACGGTGTCGATCATCTGGGTGAGCGGGTGCCCGTCCACCAGCACCAGGACGCCGCCGGGACGCAGCGCCGTGGCCGCCGCGGTCATCCACGCCGTCACGTCGGCGATCCAGGGCAGCACACCGTAGGAGGCGAACACGACGTCGAACGCGCCGGCCAGGTCCGCCGGCAGCCGCTGGGCGTCCGCCTGGACGAACCGCGCGTCGATTCCCGCCGCGGTGGCCAGCGAGCGGGCTCGTTCCACCGCGACGGGGGAGAAGTCCAGGCCGGTGACCTGCGCGCCGAGCCGGGCCCACGACAGCGTCCCCAACCCGAAATGGCACTGCACATGTAGGAGATCGAGGCCCGAGACGGACCCGACGGCCGCGACCATCTCCTCCCGCTCCCGCCCACTCAGCATGATCTGCCCGGCGAGAAAACCCTCGACGTCGTAGTAGTCGTCCTGCCCGTGCAGGCGCGCCAGCTCATCCCAGCGCGCCCGGTTCAACTCCGTCGCGTCATCCACGAAGCAGACAGCGTAGTGCGGCACATGCCATACGTCCGGGATGCGGGCCCGTGCCGCCGCACCCGAGCCAGCGGGAACGGGCCGTGCCACGGAGTGTGACTACCGACTGCGATCACCCACATGCATCCGACCATCGGGCACTGGCCGCAAGATCATGTCACTTTGACCCGGGAATGCTGTAGTGAGCACGCTCCGGATCACCGCATGCCCTAGGGTCGGGTGGCCCAGGGGAATTGCACCCCTGGGCTCCAACAGAACGGAGCGTGACAGTCTCCCGTCACTCCGCTCTTGTCATCCTCATCGCCAGGCGTTGGACGTCCATGCCCAGTGGGCGAAGAGCCCGGGGCGTTGGCGGGTGATGCGTTGCCAGCAGGCCAGGGCCTTATGGAACGGTCTCAGCCGTTTGTACTTCTTGCGGAGCCAACGCACCAGGTAGGCGTTGATGCGCTGTAGGAGGGGAAGCAGCGCGGAGCGGTAGAACGCCCCGTAGTACTGCGCCCAGCCGCGCACGATCGGGTTGATCTTTCGTGCCAGCTCGTCGAGGGTGTGGCCGGTCCGCAGGTGTAGCCGCCATCGGCGGACCTGCCCGCTGACCTTCTTCTGGGCTTCCTTGCTGATCGCGGGCAGGAAGTTCGTGAAGAACTTCCCGTGCCTGCTGCGTGCCTTGCGGGCGCGGAAGGTGTAGCCGAGGAACGTGAACGACGTGTGCTCATGGGAGCCGCGCCGGTTGCTGTCCTTGCAGTACACGATCCTGGTCTTGGTCGGGTGCGGTCGCAGTCCGACCTGTCCCATCCTGTCGTCGAGCGCGGCCAGCACGTGGCGAGCCCGACTCCTGCTGTCGCAGTGCACGATCGCGTCGTCGGCGTAGCGCTCGAACGCGACGCCCGGGTAGGTCCGGGCCAGCCACGCGTCGAACGCGTAGTGCATGAACAGGTTCGCCAGCACGGGTGAGATCG